>JAHRVJ010000248.1 GCA_019090765.1 Ilumatobacteraceae bacterium | reverse complement strand
TTGACCTCGCTTGCAATGCAGGAGATGCTCGGCGTCGATCAGCCCGACTACGGGCACGTCTTTGACGACATGATCTTCTTTGAAGACACGCCGATCCCGACCGCCGACATCAGTCAGCCACGAATTGAGATCGAGCTAGCGTTCGTGTTGCGCGAGGCGCTCAGCGGGCCGCGCTGCAATGTGGCTGATGTCATTCGGGCAACCGATTTCGTGCTTCCCGCAATCGAGATAATCGGCAGCCGTATCAAGGACTGGAAGCTCACTCTGCCTGACACGATCGCCGACAATGCCAGCTCCGCTGCGATCGTTCTTGGAGGTCGCCCGACGCGCATCGATGCGTTCGACCCTCGCGGTGTTCAGGGCGCTGTTATCAAGAACGGCGAAACTGTGCTCGAAGGTCGTTCCGATGCGGTGCTGGGCAATCCACTCACCGCGGTGGCTTGGTTGGCGAACGCTGTTCATTCTTCCGGTGTGGTGCTCGAGCCTGGTCATATCATCATGTCTGGCAGCCTTACCGCTGCTGTCGACATCGAACCCGGCGACACCATCACCGCCAAGTTTGACCCGCTCGGGTCAGTCACAGCCATCTTTGCGTAGAGGAAACACCCAATGAAAAAGGCAACTGCCGCAATCATCGGCCCGGGCAATATTGGGACCGACCTGATGTACAAACTGCTCCGCTCAGAGCAGGTCGAACCTCGATGGATGGTCGGAATCGACCCCACTAGCGAAGGCCTCAAGAGGGCCAAGGATGCTGGGTTGGATGCCCTCGCTGGAGGCGTTGACGAACTTCTCGAAGGTAGTGAGATGCCTGACCTCGTCTTCGAGGCCACCACTGCCAAAGCCCACGTCCGAAACGCCCCTCGCTACCGCGAGGCTGGAATTCGAGCAATCGACCTGACACCGGCGGCCCGTGGCCCCTACGTTGTGCCTGCTGCCAATCTGCACGAGCACGAAACTGCTGGCAATGTCAACATGATCACTTGTGGCGGGCAGGCCACAATTCCCATTGTCTACGCCGTGTCGCAAGTTGTTCCTGTTCGCTACGCCGAGATCGTCGCGACCATTGCTTCGAAGTCGGCCGGTCCCGGCACGCGCGCCAACATCGACGAGTTCACCAAGACCACCTCACGCGGCATCGAGTTGATTGGCGGCGCCGAGCGCGGCAAGGCAATCATCATTCTGAACCCCGCCGAGCCACCAATGCTGATGCGCGACACCGTATTCTGCTCTCTCCCCGACGGGGCCGACGAGGATGCAATCACCGCCTCCATCAACAAGGTCGTTGCCGATGTCGCCAAGTACGTCCCCGGTTATGGATTGCGCAATGAGCCGCAGTTCCACGACGGTCGAGTCGAAGTGTTCATCGAGGTCGAAGGGGCGGGGGACTTCCTCCCACCGTATGCAGGCAATCTCGACATTATGACCGCGGCGGCCACCAGAGTCGGTGAGGTGATGGCCGACCAGGTCGCCAAGAACGCGCCAATAGCAGGAAACTGAGAGGTCACACAATGCCATTCTCATCAGAACTCGACGTACGCCTGACCGACACGGCCCTCCGTGACGGTTCTCACGCCAAGCGTCACCAATTCACAGTGGAAGATGTTCGCGTGATCGCGACGGCGCTCGACGGAGCTGGCATTCCCGTGATCGAAGTATCCCACGGAGACGGATTGGGCGGCTCCTCGTTCAACTATGGCGAGAGCCTGGTCGACGAGCGCACTCTCATCAAGACTGCCGTCGACTCGGTTTCACAAGCCAAGATCGCCGTACTGATGCTTCCAGGTGTCGGGGTCAAAGATGACCTCCGTTCCGCCAAGGATCTCGGCGTCTCGATCTGCCGGATTGCCACCCACTCAACCGAAGCTGACATCGCCATTCAGCACTTCGGTCTGGCCCGCGACCTCGGCCTCGAAACGGTTGGCTTCTTGATGATGTCACACACCGTTGAACCATCGGTTCTCGGCGAGCAGGCGCGGATCATGGTCGATGCCGGTTGCCAGTGTGTCTATGTCGTCGATTCTGCCGGGGCGTTGATGCCCGAACAGGTCACCGCTCGGGTTGCCCACCTCGTCGAGGCCATCGGTGCTGACGCGCAGGTCGGATTTCACGGTCACCAGAACCTGGGCCTCGGTGTCGCCAACTCGATTGCAGCTGCGCAAGCGGGCGCGGTCCAGATCGATGGTTCGGTTCGTGCCTTTGGCGCAGGAGCCGGCAACTCTCCAACCGAAGTTCTTGCAGCGGTGTTCGACCGGCTCGGTATCACGACCGGTGTTGACACGCTTGGCATCGTAGACGTTGCCGAAGACATCGTCCGTCCAAGAATGGACGGCGAGTGCGTGATGGACCGCCTGTCGATCATGATGGGCTATGCCGGTGTCTATTCGAGCTTCCTCAAGCACGCATTCCGCGCGGCAGATCGCTACGACGTAGCCGGATCTGAAATCCTGATCAGAGCAGGCGAGCGCCGTCTGGTCGGAGGTCAAGAAGACCAACTGATCGACATTGCTCTCGAACTGGCTGGCGAACGTTCCTAGTCCTCGCGCCAAGGGGGCGGCG
>JAHRVJ010000247.1 GCA_019090765.1 Ilumatobacteraceae bacterium | reverse complement strand
TGAACCAGCGGGGAGGAAGCCGCGGGATTGGAGCCACCCGCCACCTCGGTAGGAGCCCACGTACTCGAATTCGGCAAACATGGAAGATGCATTCGGCAGATCAGCGAGTGTTCCGAAGTCACAGCAGTTGCCGTAGCGTTCCCACATCGCTAGCACCTCGGGGGGCTAATGCGTAGCAGCGACGGCTCCGTGGTCGATCATCTCGAATTAGAGTTCTTGGTTCATTCCCGCCTTTGGCCGATAAACGGCCACAACATGGACTCCCATGTCCGTGACTGTACTTGGTGTCTCGAAACTGCTCGGACGGTTAACCGAACTAGCCAGGCATCTTGGGTCGACATTCGGCATTGCCCGAGGACCGCTCACCAACGCTCGAATGCCCGGGGCCTTGGCCGGACCCAAGACATGAATGCTTTTATTCCGTCTGGGGAGCCCTCACATCTAGGTTATCCGACGACGGTGAACTCTTCAAAGGAGGTCCCGTCCCCGAATACGAGGTCGTGAACGACGAGTTCATAGCCGGCGCCATCCAAGCGGACGATGGTCATCGAGCCGGTCGCGTCGAAATCAGTGCCCAGGACCTCGAGCGGGCCCGGTCCGTCAGGATCGAAGTAGGGACAGATACCGGTGCTGGCAGTCGCGCTTGCACAGCTGATGTCGAAAGTTCCTGTTTCTCCCGTCCATTCGCTTCCATAGCCTGTGGTGAAGAGCTCGAATGAGAGGAAGAACCCGTCGACATCTGGGTTTGTATGGATGTGGTAGAAGGGATCATCGCCGCCGGCCGGCGCGGCATAGAACGGCTCGCTGGACAGGTTCTCCCACTCGATCAGGACCTTGTCGCCTTCTAGATCAATCGCGCTTGCCGGTTCCGTTGTACTCGTTGTGGACTCCGGCGGGGCAGTCGAGGTAGTGGCTACCGTTGTTGTGATGACAGCGTCGGTTGTCGTAGCGGCGCTGGTATTGGTTGTATCACTCCCGCCACTGGTATCGGACGCTCCACTGTCGTCACTTGAGCCACTGCAGGCTGCTCCGAGCAGGGAGATAGCAGTGATCAGCGAGATCATCCCGGCTACTCCCGAGTGGCCGAACCTGTGCTGTGCCGATGCCTTCTTGAGACGAAAGGCCGATGATGGTTTTGTACTACTGAGTTCCATGTTCTCTGCATCCTCACTTTGCTCTGTATGCCGAACCGATTGGCGCTGACTCCAAAAGCATAGTTTTCAGCGTCAGATCGGGTGAGTCCTTGTGGCGCCGGACCCCAGGAGTATCCACCACCAACACCAACGCTGCGAGGTGATCCGCGAGTCGGGCCAGGTTCTCGAATTGCCCGAACGAGCTTCGTGGTCAGGTGTGCGACCTTGTCGGCGGTCTCATTGTCTCGAATGCCCTGAACCAGGTCGCGTAGAGCCTGCTCCCCGCCGGTCGAGCACGGCCTGATTTGCCGATCCCACCCTAGGGACTCGCGCGGGTAGGTGACCATCCACTAGTCGGGTGGTTGGCTCGATTTCCATATCGAGCGCGACCCAAACACCGGCGACTGGGGAGGTCACCCACATCAGGCGCGCTCTCAAACACGATGTCCAGGATGCTGTCTGGGCAACCGTCGGCTGCCACGCAGCACTCTGCCTCGCAGCCACCATCATGATCACCATCAAACTCACAACCTGGAGAGATCACTATCTCCCCGACTGCCGCCCTATCCGCTCAAGTCCTTGCCGCTAATTGTTCGTTTAGCGCGCCCGCTCACGAATTAGCGTAAACGGTATGACAAGTCCACGCGCTCTAGCCACCCGCTCCTTAGCGCTCGGCGCGGGCTTGGTTTTCCTCGCGTCGGCGTGTGGAGACGACTCCACCGACTCCGTGATTGAAGAGGTCATCGAACAACGGGTTGGCGGCGATGGCAGCGTTTCAATCGAGGGCGAAGACAGCGAGATTTCGGTCAATCAGGGGTCCGAGCTACCCAGTGAGTGGCCAGTGGATGTCGTGAAGCCTGACGGGCTCGCTATTGATTCATCGTCCATGCTCGCCGTCGATCAGGAGTTCGCCATCGCCTTGTTCGGCACCGCCAGAACCGACCCCTCAGAGTTCATCGACAGCTACAGCGCCGCGTTGATCTCTAGCGGCTTCGAACAGACCGCCAATTTCGAGGGCGAGCACTCCGCTACCAGAAGTCTCAGCAACGGCACATGGACAGTTCTTGTCGGGATGGTCGACGACGGTTTCAACGAAGCGATAGTGACCGTCAGCGTGAGACCGGAAACGTGAACTAGGGCCTAGCCGCTGACCAGCGAGGCGAGCGCCCAAACCGCGGCGACTAACCCAATACCCGAATAGATAATGCTCCGCACCACAGGTGCACGTTCGAGGTTGGTCTCATCAAGCTGCGCCGCTGGCGGGCGGACGACAGCAAGCAAATTGCCGACGAACAGCGCTGCGCCGAACGCCAGCACCAAATAGGCGAGGAGATCTTCTCCCAGAAACATGCTCCAAGCATGCCGTGATCGGCTGCGAGGACCACCCATCCTGTCGCCAGAACGACTGGGTTCTATGATCGCCTCGTGCGAGACCTGCGGCTGATGGCTGCATCACGACATCCGGCCCAACAGGTCGTGGTCGCATTCACTGCGCTGATCTTGCTTGGCACGCTGCTGCTGTTGCTGCCGCTGGCCACTGGAGGACAACAGGGGGTCGGACTTGAAAACGCCCTGTTCATGGCAACCTCAGCCGCGACCGTTACCGGGCTCACAACGGTCAGCATCGACGAGTTCTCAATTTTCGGAGAGTTGGTGATCCTCGCCCTGATCCAGATCGGCGGATTCGGAATCATGACGATCAGCTCCCTGCTGTTGCTCATCGCCTCCAATCGGATGGGTTTGCGCCAGCGCATGCTCGCCCGCGCCGAGATCGGAGCCGTCGATCTCGGAGATCTCCGCCAGTTGGTATGGGCAATTGCTCGCATCACGCTGGGGATCGAAGCTGCGCTCGCAACAATCCTGTTCGTCCGGTTTCTCCAAGCGGGATACGAAGACAATGCCGGTAGCGCCGC
>JAHRVJ010000246.1 GCA_019090765.1 Ilumatobacteraceae bacterium | reverse complement strand
GCGAGCCACTCAGTGATAGTGCCGTCGAGTGGAATCTGCCATTCCAGTTGGCCGTCGTCAAGCAACACGCCGTTGGTTTGGTCCTGGTCGATTTCACCTGGCAGCCTGGCTCTGATCACCGCGGTCATCGCGCTCTCGGGCGTAGCGCCGCTG
Organism: Ilumatobacteraceae bacterium; assembly: GCA_019090765.1. Classification (GTDB taxonomy): domain Bacteria; phylum Actinomycetota; class Acidimicrobiia; order Acidimicrobiales; family Ilumatobacteraceae; genus Sva-07. Next base: position 4,984 of record JAHRVJ010000246.1, on the reverse strand, counting down.
GCCGCGACCTCATCGGCGAATGGAAGTGATCCGACAGCCGCGATCAAGTCGTCGTCGGCAAATGAGTCGAACCCGTTCGACAGGCCTAGAAGTCCGCTCAGTCGGGTTGTGGTTTCGTCGCCAACTGTCGTGCGATCGATCGCCATCTGGTTAAACGGGGGGCCCAAGCTGTTGAGCAAGTTGGTGGCTTCGTCGGCGGAAACAAAATCATGCGACAACGTCAGCGTCAACCCTCCCTCCGGAGTCGTGGTCGGTCCGTCCAAGATCCAGCCGGCAGCGATTACGTCGTCGACTGCTAGGCCGTCAGCGATTGTTGGGACAGCCGCAACGACTTCGGCATCCGCGGTGGTGACCACAGCGATCGTGCCGGTGCCGTCAGCTTCAACAACAACATCTACTGCGACATCGACCTTGCATGATGCGAGGGCGACGGCGCAGGTTATGAGAACTAAGAACCGGCGAAGCACTGCGGACAGTATGCCGCAATCAGACTTCGGGAGGAGGTAACTCGGTGTCGCTAGTTGAGGAGGTGGGGTTCTCTGTTGCTGTAGTTGCGAGCTCTACCGATGCGGGAGGGACGAAACCCTCAACAGCAGTAAACACGAATCGCTTCTTGCCTTCGTTGTCGGGATCGTCCTCGACATCGACAACGATGATCTCTCCGGCCGCGAACTCTTTGTAGAGGATCTTCTCCGACAGCGGATCTTCGATATGGCGTTGGATCGCGCGTCGCATTGGCCGCGCCCCAAGCTGGGGGTCGTAGCCGAGTTCGGAGAGCAGTTCCTTGGCCTCCTGCTTGATCTCGATCCCCAAACCTTGGCCTTCAAGTTGGCCAATCAGCCGCTTCGTGAGCAGATCAACGGTTTGGAGAACTTCGTCGCGGGACAGCTCGTGGAACACGATGGTTTCGTCGATGCGGTTGAGGAACTCGGGGCGGAAGTGGTTCTTCAGCGATTCGTTGACCTTTTCCTTCATCCGCTCGTAGCTCATCGCGGAGTCGTCGGTGGTGAATCCGACATGCGCCTTGCGAAGATCCTGCGTACCGAGGTTGGAGGTCATGATCAACACCGTGTTGCGGAAATCCACTGATCGGCCTTGGCTGTCGGTCAGGCGACCTTCCTCCAAGATTTGCAGCAGCGTGTTGAACACGTCGGGGTGTGCCTTCTCGATCTCGTCGAATAGCACGACGGAGAACGGCTTGCGGCGGACGGCCTCGGTGAGCTGGCCACCCTCTTCGTAGCCAACATATCCGGGAGGTGAACCGACGAGCCGGCTTACGGTGTGCTTCTCCATGTACTCGGACATGTCGAGTGTGATCAATGCCGAATCGTCGCCAAATAGAAACTCGGTGAGTGTTTTTGCGAGTTCGGTCTTACCGACACCGGTTGGGCCGAGGAAGATGAATGAGCCAGACGGCCTCTTCGGATCTTTCAAACCAGCACGAGTACGGCGAATCGACTGAGACACAGCTGCCACGGCATTTTCCTGGCCGATGATCCGCTTGTGGAGATTGTCCTCCATCTTGAGGAGACGCTCGGTCTCCTCTTCGGTCAATTTGTAAACCGGGATACCGGTCCAGAGCGAGAGCACCTCGGCGATGGCTTCTTCGTCGACTTCGTCAAACAGGTCGACGCCCTCGGCCTTGACCTCGGATTCCTTCTCGGACTTTTCTTCGAGTAGGGCCTTTTCCTGGTCGCGCAAGCGTCCGGCCTCTTCGAACTGCTGCTCCTCGACGGCGCGTTTTTTGGCTTCCTGTACGTCGCTCAGCTGGGTTTCGATTTCGCGAAGATCGGGTGGGGTTGCCATCCGCTTGATTCGCAGGCGCGAGCCAGCTTCGTCGATGAGGTCGATGGCCTTGTCAGGCAAGTGGCGATCGGAGATGTAGCGGTCGGCCAAGTTCGCCGCGGCCACTAGCGCCTGATCGGTGATCGTGACTCGGTGATGAGATTCATATTGTTCGCGGATGCCCTTGAGGATTTCGATTGTGTGGGCCAGCGTTGGCTCTTCGACCTTGACGGGCTGGAAACGGCGCTCAAGCGCGGCGTCTTTCTCGACGTGCTTACGATACTCGTCGGTCGTTGTCGCTCCGATGGTTTGCAGCTCACCGCGGGCCAGCATGGGCTTCAGGATTGAGGCGGCATCGATAGCGCCTTCGGCGGCTCCGGCTCCGACCAGCGTGTGAATCTCGTCGATGAACAGCAAGATGTCACCGCGGGACTTGATCTCTTTGAGTACCTTCTTCAAGCGCTCCTCGAAGTCACCGCGGTAACGCGAGCCAGCGACGAGCGCGCCCAGGTCGAGGGTGTACAACTGCTTGTCTGCGAGCGTGTCAGGGACATCGTCGTTGACGATTTTCTGAGCGAGGCCCTCGACAATCGCCGTCTTGCCGACACCGGGCTCACCGATAAGAACAGGGTTGTTCTTGGTGCGCCGCGAGAGAATCTGCATTACCCGCTCGAGTTCTTTGCCGCGACCAATGAGTGGATCGAGTTGTCCGTCGCGCGCGGCTTGAGTGAGGTTGCGACCAAATTGGTCGAGAATCTGGCTGTTGCCGCCGCGTTCGTCTTCTTTGGTGCCGGGGCCGACGCCCGCAGCAGCAGGAGCCTGCTCGGTGCGTCCGCCGCCGGTGCTACCCGAGGGACCCTGGTATCCCGAGAGCAGTTGAATTACCTGCTGGCGGACCCGCGACAGATCGGCCCCCAACTTCACGAGTACCTGGGCGGCTACGCCCTCGCCCTCGCGAATCAGCCCAAGCAGGATGTGCTCGGTACCGATGTAGTTGTGGCCCAACTGCAGTGCCTCACGCAGCGAGAGTTCGAGCACCTTCTTGGCCCGAGGGGTGAAGGGGATATGGCCCGATGGCGAAGACCCGCCTTGGCCAATAATCTCCTCGACCTGGCTACGGACCGCTTCGAGCGATATCCCGAGGCTTTCAAGAGCCTTGGCGGCGACGCCTTCTCCCTCGTGGATCAGCCCAAGCAGGATGTGCTCAGTGCCGATATAGCTGTGGTTGAGGAGGCGCGCCTCCTCCTGGGCGAGAACGACGACTCGGCGAGCCCGGTCGGTAAATCGCTCGAACATGAAGTACCCCTTCGACAACAGATGAAGTGTTTGGCGAGTAGTGAATCAACTCTACCGGCGCCCAAAGCGGTCGGGCCGGTCACCCAATGTGACAAATCGCCGCCACCGGTCGAAAGAGTTCAAATTTGCCCTGTGGCCAGGGACTTAGGCGTTGATGCCTTGGGCATCGGGCAGCGACCACAACAGCGACTGGAGCAGCAGTTTCTCGTTCGGGTTTCGATCTAGGGCGGCAATTGCGTCGTGAATTCGGTAAACGGCGTTTGCGCATCCATTGATGTCGGTGGTCCCACCGTTGGTGGCGGTTTCACGGTAGGTGCCAGCGAGCGTGGCGAGGCCGCTGCGTAGTTCGTCGGTGCGGTGGCGGCGGAGTTCGCGTTTGTGCCGTTCTTCGAGCTGCTTCTTTCCGCTGCCGCGCTCGCCGTAGGCCTTGATTCGTTCGTCGAGTTCGCTGATCTCAGCAACATGGCGGGCCGCGAGCGGTTCGGCTGCAGCGTCGATCAGGCCAAGGAGTTGAGTGGCGAGGCCCATTGCGACGTTGCCGGTTCCGTCGAGTTGGTGCGGGGCTTCGGCGAATGCCTGCTGCCGCACTGCGAGCGACGCGTCGGTTGCCAGCACCCGGGCGCGGTCGAGGTTGCCAAGTGCGGCCCTGGCGGCGGTCATCGCTGAAGGCGGGCTGATGCCCTCCGACACGAGCCGGGCCGCGACAATGTCGCTGCTGATGGCTTGAAAATCGATCCGTGCGCATCGAGATGAAATCGTGATCAGGTCCATCGGAACGAAGTCGGCGAGGATGATGAATGTCGTCGATTCGGGAGGCTCTTCGATCGACTTGAGTAGTAGCGCGGCCCCTTCGGGGCGCAGCAAGTGGAACTCGTCAAGTACGAGGACCTTGCGATTTCCCTCCGCCGGAGCCAGCGAAGAGATCCGGACGATCTCGCGGGCTTGTTCTGCCGAGATTGCCGGACCGGTTCTGCGTACTTCGCGTACGTCGGGGTGTTCGCCCTGGAGAATGAGGCGATTGTCGCGCTCGTTGTCGGTCTCTGTCCCCGTTATCAACCGGGCCGCAAACGCTCGGGCGGCCTGCATTTTCGTCGACCCTGCCGGGCCAACGAACAAGTAGGCATGCACGGGCCCGCTGCCGGCCGCGGACCTGAGTCGTGCGATTGCTCCCGGCTGGCCTACAACATCATCCCAAATTGGTCCCGGGGCAGATTGGTCGATGCTCATAGCACCCCTCTATTTATGAGCGCCTCGCGAATCTGAAGGGCGACCTGGTCGATCGAACCGACTGCTTGAATCGTGATCCACGCTTCAGGATACGCAGCTGCCATCTCTCTGAATCCAACGATGGTTCGCTCGTGGAACTCGTCGCCAGCGGCCTCGAAGCGATCTAGGGCGCGTCCGCTCATCCGGGTGGCCGTTACTTCCTCAGGCGCGTCGAGGAACACCACTGTCGAGGGCCACATCCCGCGTGTGGCCCACCGGTTGAGTTCGCGTAGTTCATCAAGGTCGAGACAGCGTCCGTAACCCTGGTAGGCCAGCGCGGAGTACACCGAACGATCGCTCACGACCGGTCGGCCTGATTCGAGTGCTGGAATGACAACCTCGCTTAGGTGCTGAGCGCGATCGGCAGCCGTGAGTAGTGCCTCGGCCCGCGGATCAAGGTTGTCGACGGTGTTGTCGTGAAGGATCTTTCTGATTCGAGAACCAACCGCTGTGCCACCGGTTTCTCGGGTGAGTAGCGCCCCGATGTCCTTCGCCAGCCGCGCCGCCTGAGTCGATTTACCGCACCCTTCAGCGCCTTCGAACGCGATATAGGCAGGCTGCGCGGCGGTAGCGGGGCTCACGGCGATGCGTGCTCAGTCCTCAGTTGCGGCGAGGTCAGTGATGATCGGCTTCTTGG
>JAHRVJ010000245.1 GCA_019090765.1 Ilumatobacteraceae bacterium | reverse complement strand
GCGAGTCCGATGGATCCGATGATGGCGAAGGCGAGAATGAGCTTCTTCACGATGTTCTCCTGGTTGTTGAGCGGCGGCTCTCGGCTTGGCGTGAGCGTTCCATTATATCGGGATTGGTTGTAGGTGCAGATTCGGCGACGGTTCGTAGACCGTCGAGAGTGAACGGCGATGTGTTGCGGGAGTTGCAGGCATCGAGGCCACGAATCAGGTCTAATGCCGGAACCGAAACATGGTCGATCATCGGATGTAGCGGCCGGCTGGCGGACTCGCCACCGCCCAGCAGCACCTCGTGCATTTTTTCGCCCGGGCGAAGCCCTGTGAATGTGATTTCGACGTCAGTGCCGGACCGTTCAACGAGTTGTCGGGCAATGTCGAGCACCTTGACAGGCGATCCCATGTCGAGCACGAGCACTTCGCCCGGCATACCAATCGCTGAGGCCTGCATGGTGAGCCGCACGGCTTCGCGGACTGCCATGAAATAGCGCGTCACCTCGGGGTGGGTGACCGTCACCGGCCCGCCCGCTTTGATTTGGCCTTCGAAGGTCTCAAGGGCTGAACCCCGACTACCAATCACGTTGCCGAATCGAACCGACACAAAAGGTTGCTGAGTTCTTTCGGCGCTGGCAGCGGTGAGACGTTCAGCAATGCGTTTGGTGAGGCCGAGCACGTTGGAAGGATCGGCCGCCTTGTCGGTGCTGATGTTGACGAATCGCTTGACCTGATGGCGTTCTGCAACTTCCAGCACGTTGCCACTGCCCAGAACATTTGTCTTCCAACCTTCGCTGGGCGCACCTTCGAGCGCTGGCACATGTTTGAGCGCCGCGGCATGGAACACGAGCTGCGGCTGATGGCGAGCAAACACTTCGTCGAGGCGGTCAATGTCGCGGATGTCGGCCATCACCGGAGTGCAGAGCGCTCGATGTTGGTTGGGCAACGAAGCCACGACACCATGCAGGAGCGAGTCGTCACGATCGAGGGCGATCAGGGACCGAGGCCCCAAGGCTGCTAGCTGACGAATTAGTTCCGAACCGATTGATCCGCCGGCACCGGTTACGAGGACACGGCTGCGGGAGACGATGTCGCGCACTGAGCTCGGATCGATTTCAACTATCCGCCGGTTGAGTACGTCTTCGTCGAGGTAGCGCGTGATTTCGCGAGGGCTGCCCTTGCCTACCAGTCGCTGGACGGGCGGCATTACCAAGGTGTTCAGACCGGCTTCGAGCACGAGCTTATTGAGGCGTTGCAACTCGGTGCTTGAGGCTGACGGCATGGCGAGCAGCACGGAGGTGGCGTCATGCTTGTGGGCGACGCGCTTGAGGTCGTCGGAAGTTCCCTCAACGCGGAGGCCGCCGATCTTGCGTTGACGTAGGGCCGGACTGTCGTCAAGTAGTGCCACAGGTCGGTATTCGCTATTGCTGACCGCGTGCATGGCATTGATTGCGCGGTACCCACCGCTGCCAGCACCGAGGACGATCACTGGAGTGCGGGCACTGTTGGCAGCAGTGGTCTTGCGCTCAGCGCGAATCCGTCGGAGGTAACGGTGCCCGAACATCAAACACACCGCGAGCGACGTCGACAGTACGAGCACTTGTCCGGCTCGCCCGACATTCGCAATTACATACTCGAACGCGATGAGCACCGCTCCGACGGCGCCGGCCGTGACCGCTACTGCGCCTGCTTCGTCGAAGCTGAACCGTTGGAAGCGACCGCGGTACAAGCCGGTTGCGATTCCGATTCCCAGCTGTGCCGTCGCCGCCATGAGAATCAACATCGGTAGCGCCCCGTCGACTGGGCTGTTGCCGTAGAAGCTGGCCGCGATGATCAGTGCCACAACCCATGTTGCGAGATCGGTCGCGACGAGTAGTCCGTCGTGGTCGGTCGAGACGGCGCGGGAACGTGCCGTGGTGCCGATACCTGTACTGGTGTCCGCCTTCGCCATGTCTTCCGCCTGTTCATCTCACGTTGAGTGAGGATTCTCCGTGACAACAAGATACCCCTTCCACTCACTGAGGGGTAGTCGCTTATTGGAATCTTGACAATCCAAAGGTGGCTACTTGATCTACCGTGATGCGACACGGGACGGGAGGTTACGATTGGTGCGTGGAGTCAGATTCGACGCGGCGGGTTCTTGTTATCGGTGCTGGTGGGCATGCACGCGTGTGCATCGAAGCATTGCGGGATATGGCTGAAACAGAGGTCGTTGGCGCGATCAGCGCCGATGGATTCGGCATGGAGGGCCTCGGCGCGCCGATGCTTGGAACTCAGGAGGATCTCAAGAGCGTCACTCAGCGTCAAAGCGTGAACGCTTACTGTGTTGCAATCGGCGATAATTCAACTCGTAAGAGAGTCAGCACAATGTTGACGGAGAGTGGTTATCGGCTCACTCTGGTCGTCAGTGGGTATGCGATGCCATCCCCGACTGCGGTTCTTAGCCCCGGCGCGCAGCTCCTCCCGGGCGCTGTGGTGAACGCTGGAACTGAGATTTCCACCGGGGCGATCATCAACTCGAACGCCACAGTCGAGCACGATTGCCACATTGGCGAGTACGCGCATGTCGGCCCCGGAGCCGCAATCGGTGGAGCCGTTCGCGTTGAGCACACGGCATTCCTCGGGCTCGGCTCCCGTGTCCTTCCGGGGATACAAGTAGGCGCTGGTGCAATCATCGGCGCGGGTGCGGTCGTGATCGATGATGTTCCCGCGGGGTTAACTGTTGTTGGCAGCCCTGCCCGGCCAATCAACCGCCGAAAGGTGTAGCAGTGGCCGATCGGATCCGGCGGATCGCCGATGTGCTAGTGGCGTGCGGTGGATTGATCATCGCGTCGCCGGTGATCTTGGCCACCGCGTTGACTGTCCGGATTTCGATGGGCTCAGGTGTGGTGTACCGGCAGCGGCGACTCGGGCTAGGCGGTCGGCCATTTGAGCTGCTCAAGTTCAGGTCGATGCG
>JAHRVJ010000244.1 GCA_019090765.1 Ilumatobacteraceae bacterium | reverse complement strand
TTCCCCAACGTGCTTCACCGCTTCCTCCGACTGTTTCGACGTAGGCCACGGCTTGGGCGTCGGCGCCTTGCCCGATGGCGTGCTCGGAATAGTCGAGGACGTCGAAACGGCCGTCGACCTGGTCACCAAACTCGTTTACCAGAGCAGCTACGAACGCTTCGACCGGGCCGTCACCCACCCCGTTGACCGAGTGAGCCTTGCCGTCAACTTCGAGCTGGGCCTGAATAGTTGTGCGCCCGCCACCGTCGCCGGTCTTGGTATGTAGCTCGTGGCTGTACAGCTTGAATGCTGGGTCGGCGGGCACGTACTCGTCGCTAAACGCATCCCACATCGCTCCCGGGCTAATTTCGGTGCCGGTGTTTTCAGCAATGTGCTGGATGGTCTTGGAGAATTCGATCTGCATCCGGCGCGGCAGGTCGAAACCGCGTTCGTTCTTCATTACGTAGGCAACCCCGCCCTTGCCGGACTGGCTGTTCACGCGAATTACGGCTTCGTACGACCTGCCGAGATGGGCCGGGTCGATCGGCAAGTACGGAACGCCCCACGCGGGGTAGTCGTTTGTTTCCGCGTCGCGTGCTTTGTCTATCGCGGCAAACCCCTTCTTGATCGCGTCTTGGTGGCTACCTGAGAATGCGGTGTAGACGAGGTCGCCCGCGTAGGGATGCCGAGGGTGGACAGGAAGGCGGTTGCAATATTCCGCGGTCCGGCGCAGCTTGTCGATGTCGCTGATGTCGAGCTCTGGGTCGACGCCGTTCATCATCAAGTTCATCGCCAGCGTGATGAGATCAACATTGCCCGTGCGCTCTCCGTTGCCGAAAAGCGTGCCCTCCACCCGATCGGCGCCAGCCATCACGCCGAACTCCGCAGCTGCAACAGCGCAGCCCCGGTCGTTGTGCGGATGCAGGGAGACAATTACTGAGTCGCGATTCTTGATAGTGCGACAGAACTGCTCGATCACGTCGCCATAGACATTCGGGGAATAGCACTCGACGGTGGCCGGCAAGTTGAGGATCAGCGGATTGTCAGGGCCTGATTCGAGGACGTCCATTACGGCTTCGCAGATCTCTATGGCGTATTCAGGCTCCGTGAGGGTGAAGCTCTCGGGTGTGTATTCGTAGCGGATCGGAGTATCGCCAGCGACATGTTCAAGCTCACGACACAACATTGCGCCAGCTACCGCGACATCGGTGATCCCGGCCTTGTCGAGGCCGAAGACAACATCTCGCTGTAGCGGGTTGGTCGAGTTGTAGAAGTGGACGATCGCTCTCGGAGCACCCTTTAGGCATTCGTAGGTGCGTTCGATCAGGTGAGGCCGGCACTGAACGAGTACTTGGATCGTGACGTCATCGGGGATGCGGTCCTCCTCGATCAGCTGACGGACGAAGTCGAAGTCGGGTTGGCTGGCTGCCGGGAACCCGACTTCGATCTCCTTGAATCCCATCGCCACCAGTTCTTCGAACATGTGCAGTTTCCGCGCTGGGTCCATGGGGTCGATCAATGCCTGGTTGCCGTCGCGGAGATCAACCGAGCACCAGCTGGGAGCTGTATCGATCGTGACATTCGGCCAGGTCCGGTCGGTGAGTACGACGGGCACGTGCGCGGCGTACTTGTCGAAGGGCATTTTCTTTTGGGGCATCTCTTGGATCGTCATCTCGGTCTCCGATTTGGCAATGAGCTCAATAGTGGGACGTGGCGCCGGAAGCGGCTGGAAAAAGCAAAAACCCCCGACCTGCTGGGCGGGGGTTGACGGGCGAACGCGTTTGACTGGCGTTCGCCCTACATAAGTAGAAGCAGTTCGCGCCGTGTCATTGCGCAGCAGCGTAGCACGAGGTGGGGGATCTCGCGTTGGGGGAAGCCTGCCCGATACGCTGGGATGCACAATGACAGATCAAACAGCCCGACGAGGAGCGCCTCGCCGACGGCGCCGTCAAAGCCGCCCCTCAGAACGTCCCTCTGACGCTAGCCATGTCAACAAGTCGAACTTGACATCGACCAAGTCGCTTCCGCCGGTTGAGGCTCCGACAGGTTTCGCCGCGTTGGGTGTGCCGTCGAGAATCGATGACGGGCTCGCGGCCTGTGGCTTCGCCAAGCCATTCAGTATTCAGACCGAAGCGGTGCCCGTTGCAATGACGGGCAAGGATGTGTGCGGTAGGGCGCGCACCGGTTCGGGTAAGACGTTGGCGTTCGGTGTGCCGATGCTCGCCCGGATTACCGATGTCGCCGAACCTTCGCGGCCGCTTGGTCTCGTGTTGGTGCCGACCCGTGAACTGGCCGTGCAGGTCGCCGAGGTGTTGCAGCCGATTGCGCAGCACGCCGACATGACCGTCTTGCCGGTGTACGGCGGCGCTTCGCGACATCACCAGATCGATGAGCTGGCCAAGGGTGTCGAGGTTGTCGTCGCGACTCCTTTGCGGCTGATCGACTTGATGAAGTCAGGTGAGGTTGCGCTCGAAGATTGCCAGATCGTCACCCTTGACGAAGCTGACCGGATGGCCGACGACGGGTTCACGCCGCAGGTCGAGTGGATCCTCAGGCACTGCACCGGACGCAGTCAAACGATGCTGTTCTCAGCCACCCTTGACGGCGACGTAGGTCACCTCATCAAGCACTATCAAGACGAACCCGAGACAGTCGCGATTGACGATCCAACCGACACCGTTGGAACGATGCATCACCTGTTCCTGGCCGCGCATCACATGGACAAAGACAAGGTGATCGGCTCGATCGGTAAGAGCATCCCGAAGCTCTTGGTGTTCTGCCAAACCAAACGCACTTGCGACAGAGTTGCTAACAATCTCGACGACCTCGGAATCGACGCCTCTCCGTTGCATGGCGATATGCAGCAGAGTGCGCGCGAGAGGGTGTTGCGCAAGTTCGCTGAGGGCAAGCTGGCGATCTTGGTTGCCACTGATGTGGCGGCACGTGGAATCGACATTGACGACATCGGCGCGGTGATTCACTATCAACCCGCGAAAGATGTGAAGGATTACCTACACCGCTCAGGGCGAACAGCTCGTGCGGGGCGCGATGGCTGGGCAGTCACGCTGGTCGAATACAACCAGCACACCCAGGTTCGGATCCTGCAACGTGGCATGCGCCTTCCGAACGAGAAGGCAACTGAAGTGTTTTCTAACGACGCTCGGTTGCTCGACCTCTCCGAGTTCGAGACCGACTGATTTTGTGGCGGTGCAGAATACGCCCGCCGCGGAGTTTGAAGTCACTGCCGATCTGGTACGTGGCTTGTTGGAGTGCCAGCACCCCGCCCTAGCCGAACTCCCGCTGAGCCCGCTGGCCAATGGCTGGGACAATGTGTTGTTCCGTCTTGGCGATGAGTTCACCGTTCGGCTGCCCCGTCGACAGATGGCAGCGGATTTGGTTGAGCACGAGCAACGCTGGTTGGGCGCGTTGGCCCCGCGCCTTCCCCTGCCGATACCCGCGCCAACCCGTGTTGGCGTGCCGAGTGGCGACTACCCGTGGAAGTGGAGTGTTTGTCCGTGGCTAGATGGCGAGCCCGCGGCCGACACGAGGCTTGCCGATCCGCTAGTTGACGCTCGCCGCCTCGGTGAATTCCTGCAGGCGCTTCATCAACCAGCGCCGCCCGAGGCTCCCATTAACCCCTACCGCGGGGGTCCGGTGGGCGACCTTGGCCAGCGAGTCGCGTCGAACCTCGAGAAACTTGGCAAGCTGATCGACAGTACCGCCGTCGCAGCGCATTGGGCCGACCTATCGGGAGCGTCTGAATGGGATCAGGAGGCGGTCTGGGTTCATGGCGACCTCCACACAGCGAACGTGCTCGTGGCGAATGGAGCGTTGAGCGCGGTCATCGATTTCGGTGACTTGACGGCGTGCGACCCTGCGGTTGACTTCGCGATTGCGTGGATGATGTTCGAGCCGCCCGAGCGTGATGTGCTGCGTTCGGCGGCTGGAAATGTCGACGATGCAACCTGGCGCCGAGCGGAGGCATGGGCGCTGCACTTTGCGCTCCTCTACCTGTTGTATTCCGCTGACAATGAGCGCTTTCAGCGAATGGGAACGCAGTTACTCAACGCGTTATTGCCGACGCCCTGACGAATTTGCCGCCTCCGTAGCTGGTCAGGGAAGCCAGACGTGGCGGTCTTGTTCGTAACTGTCGATGTGACGGGATTTGTCCATCGTGATACCGATGTCGTCAAGGCCGTTGAGCAGACGGTGTTGAGTAGCGGGGTCCATCGGGAAAGGTTCGTTGATGTCGGCAGCGGGAACCTCGACTCGCAGTTTCTGGACGTCGACAATGATCTGGGTCTCATGGTCGGCTTCGATCGCAGCCCAAATTGACTCGACCATCGCCTCTGGCAACACCACGGGCACCAGCCCGTTCTTGGTGCAGTTGTTGCTGAAGATGTCGGAGAAGCTCGGTGCAATGACTGCCTCAAAGCCGTGTTGGTGGAGGGCCCAAACAGCGTGCTCACGCGATGACCCCACTCCGAACGCGGGCCCGGCGACCAGCACGTTGGCGTGGGCGTAGCGCTCGTCGTTGAGAACGAAATCGCGGTCGTCGCGCCAGGCTGAAAACAGGCCCTTCTCGAACCCTGTGCGCTCTACTCGCTTCAGCCAGTCGGCGGGAATGATCTGATCGGTATCAACATCGGATCGTTTGAGCGGCACGCCTGTACCGGTGATCACGTCGACGGACTTCATGATGCGTTGCCTTCCAGGTCGGCAGGTGTACTGAATTTCCCTCGCACAGCGGTTGCCGCGGCGACTTCGGGTGAAACGAGGTGGGTGCGGCCGCCCCGTCCCTGCCGGCCCTCGAAGTTGCGGTTGCTAGTGCTAGCGGCTCGCTCACCGGGCTGCAGCTTGTCGGGGTTCATGGCAAGACACATTGAGCACCCGGGTTCACGCCAGTCGGCACCAGCGGCCACGAAGATCTGGTCGAGGCCCTCCTCGATTGCCTGCGCCTTGACCGCATGGCTGCCTGGTACGACCATGACGCGCTCGACGGTCACCGTTCGGCCGTCCATTACCGCTGCGGCGGCGCGTAGGTCTTCGATTCGACTGTTCGTGCAGGACCCAATGAACACTGTGTCAACGGCTACGTCGCGCATCAGCGTTCCCGCCTCAAGGTCCATGTACTCCAGCGCGCGGGCCACGGTCTCTCGGGCGGTTGCGTTGTCGAAGTCGTCGGGGGACGGCAGCGGCTGATCGATCGGGGCGACTTGGCCAGGGTTGGTTCCCCAGGTCACGTGATGAGTGATGGCTGAACCGTCGATCGTGACCTCTTTGTCCCACACTGCGTCGTCATCTGAGTAGAGCGATTTCCAGTGTTCGACCGCCGCGTCCCAGGCCTCACCCTGCGGGCTCTTCTCGCGACCGTGGAGGTAGTCGAACGTGGTTTGGTCGGGGGCGATTAGGCCAGCCTTGGCCCCCGCCTCGATCGACATGTTGCAGACCGTCATGCGGCCTTCCATCGATAGTGATCGAATGACCGAGCCGCGATATTCGATGACGTGGCCGATGCCGCCGCCAGTACCAATCTCAGCGAGGATCGCCAGAATCACATCCTTCGCGGTGACGCCTTCGGCGAGTTCGCCGTCAACTGTGACCGACATCCACTTTGGTCGTTGCTGGGGAAGAGTCTGGGTCGCCAACACGTGCTCGACTTCGCTGGTGCCGATCCCGAATGCCAGCGCGCCGAAGGCGCCGTGAGTGGCGGTATGCGAATCGCCGCAGACGATGGTCATGCCTGGCAGCGTGCGGCCTTGCTCGGGGCTGATCACATGCACAATGCCCTGGCTCTCGTGGCCCATCGGGAAGTTGGTGATGCCGTGTTCGGCGGTGTTCACCCTCAGTGTTTCGATTTGCTTCGCCGAAATCTCATCAGCGAGGGGCAGGTGAAGGTCGGCGGTGGGGACGTTGTGGTCTTCGGTGGCGAGGGTCAGGTCGGGGCGGCGCACCTTACGGCCGCTGATCTTCAATCCTTCGAAGGCTTGCGGGCTCGTGACCTCGTGGACGAGGTGGAGGTCGATATACAGCAGGTCGGGTTCACCAGGCTCGGCATGGACGACATGGTGGTCCCAAACCTTTTCGGGGAGAGTCTTGCCCATGTTGTTGCTCCTTGAGAGGTTGAAGGACTTCTTGCGGGTGTCTCAGTATGTGAGATATGGTTCCTGCAATATGGAAATTGTAACGAGCGTTGGTGTAATTGACAAAGCGATGTTGATCCTTCGTTCCGTCGCCGAGAAACCAGTCACGCTCCAAGAACTGCTGCTCGCAACCGGACTACCCAGAGCGACCGCCCATCGGTTGGCGTCAGCGCTGGAAGCTCACGGGTTGCTGCGCCGTGATGGTGAAGGCCGCTTCGAACTAGGGCACGGCCTGGCGGCGCTCGGTCAGGAGGCCGCAAGCCGATTCCCGCTCGCGGAGATCGCTCGGCCGGTGCTGACGGAACTGCGGGATTCGACTGGCGAGAGCGTCCAACTATTCGTGCGCGAGGGGGCAGGGATTGGAGCCCAACGGCGCTGTGTCCTCTCACTCGAGTCGACGCACGGCCTGCGTTGGATTGTTCCCGAAGGAGCGTTACTACCACTGGATGTGGGGTCGGCCGGGCGGGTTCTTTCGGGCGTCCCCGGCAATCAGGGTTGGGTCGAGAGCGTCGGTGAACGAGAACCGGGTGTGGCATCGGTGAGCGCACCAGTCACAGGTAGCGACGGAACTGTCATCGCGGCCGTTTCCGTTAGCGGACCGATCGAGCGCTTATCGCGAGAACCAGGCGAACGGTTTGGTGCAGCGGTAATCGGAGCCGCACAGATCCTGGCGATCTAGGCGACACCCGCGAGTACTCGACGGCTCGGACGGGCGATAAATGCCGTCGCCGCCATCTACGATGGATGAGGTGACCGACACAGCTATTGATGTGGATGTTCTACCGAGCGACTGGCAAGACCAGGTGCTGCAGTTGGCGCGTGAGCGCGATGCCGTAATCCTGGCTCACAACTACCAGCTTCCCGAGATCCAAGACATTGCGCATCACACTGGTGACTCACTTGGCCTCTCGCGGCTCGCGGCTGAAGTTGAAGAGTCGACCATTGTGTTCTGCGGTGTTCATTTCATGGCCGAGTCAGCGAAGATTCTCGGGTACGACAAGACTGTCCTGATCCCTGATGCGGCCGCCGGGTGCAGCCTTGCCGAAACGATCAACGCCGATCAGCTCCGAGCGTGGAAGGCCGAGCATCCCGGAGCTGTTGTTGTCAGCTACGTCAATACAACTGCCGAAGTGAAAGCCGAAACTGACATTTGCTGCACATCGTCGAACGCGGTCGACGTCGTCAATTCGATTCCTGCCGACAAAGAAGTGCTGTTCGGCCCCGACCAGTTTCTCGGTGCTCACGTCCAGCGTCTGACCGGCCGTGAGAATATGCACATTTGGATGGGCGAGTGTCATGTCCACGCGGGTATTAACGGTGTCGAGTTGAAAGAGCGGGTCGAGTCCGAACCTGATGCCGAGCTGTTTGTCCACCCCGAGTGTGGATGCGCGACCAGCGCTCTCTACCTCGTCTCTGCTGGCGTTGTCCCCGAGGAGCGGACCCGAAT
>JAHRVJ010000243.1 GCA_019090765.1 Ilumatobacteraceae bacterium | reverse complement strand
TACTCAACCGGTTGTGGGATTTTGTTCGCCTGCGATCATCTGAACTGAAGCTGCCCTTCAGCAGCCTTAAGCGACGCGCCGAGCACGAGGCCTATGCCGCCAGTGTCGCTCGCGATCGCGGTGTATCGACTCCTGATGTAGCCGCTTTGGGTGAGACTGATAGTGGCTCAGTGTTCTTGGCGTATCTCGAAGTCGACGCCGTTCCTCTAGCCCAAGTCGACCCCGGAGAGCTCACCAGACCCGTTCTCAATCAACTCTGGTCTCAGCTGGGTTTGCTTAGAACCGCGCGGATCGCGCATCGGAACCTTTCGCTGCTGAACATCCTCATTGGGAACAACGGCGACCTCACGATTATCGACTTTGACCGAGCCGAAGTCGCGGCCGACGATCGTGACTTCGCTCGGGACTTGGCGGGCTTACTAGTGAGTGTTGCCGCCCGAATCGGGGTTGACGACACAGTGTCGAGCGCTGTTGAGGTTCTTGGCCCTGAGGTAGTTGCCGAATGCCTCCCCCAACTGCAACCGCTGGCATTGGCTCCAGATGTACGACGACTGGTGAACAAGCAGAAGTCACTTATCGACGAGCTTGCGGCGGCTGCACGCGGAGCGACCGGCGCACCGGAAATCGAACTCGAGAAGCTCGAACGGATCAAGATCCGAACCGTCTTGATGATCCTTGCGGGCAGCCTGGCGTTCTATTCGCTACTGCCGCAGCTCGCGAACATCGACCAGACTGCCGATGCCGTCCGAACAGCCAACCTGTGGTGGCTACCTGCGGTGCTTGCAGGATCAGCTCTCACCTACGTCTTTGCGACTGTCTCTGCGTTGGGCGCATACTCGATGTCGCTACCGGTCTTAGCGACCATGCGTAGTCAGTTGGCTTCTTCGTTTACCGCGCTCGTCGCTCCAGCTAATGCCGGCGGCCTTGCTCTGGGAGTCAGGTTCCTCCAGAAAGCTGGATTCAAGACGTCCGCCGCAAGTTCTGCCGTTGGTCTGAACGCCGTTGCTGGTGTGGTTGTTCATGTTGGGTTGCTGTTCGCCTTCGTCTCGTGGACGGGCCAGGTTGGTGTGGGTGACTTCGAGTTGCCGAGTGCCAGCAGAACACTGGTCGTAATTGCGGTTGTACTCGCCTTATGTGGGGGATTGTTGCTGATTCGGCCGATCCGGCATCGAGTGATTGGACCGATTGTTGGCGTTCTTAAGTCCGCTGGCGGTCACCTTGGCACTGTGTTCACCGACCCGGTGCGAGTGCTCGCCCTGTTCGGCGGGTCGCTGATGGTCACCCTCACCTACGCCGCCACATTGGCCTTCTCAGTCGCAGCCTTCGGAGGCGGGATCAGCATTCCTGCGATCTGCACCGCCTTCCTAGTTGCGGTAACGATCGCCACCGTTGCGCCCACACCAGGTGGAATCGGGGCAATTGAAGCTGCGATGATCGCGACGCTGGCGGGATTCGGGATGGATCATGGTCCGGCTGTGGGAGCAGTGCTCACCTTCCGACTCGGAACTTTCTGGCTACCGATTCTGCCTGGTTGGTACACGTTTGTTTGGATGGAACGCCATGGTGAGATCTGACCACCCGATCGTGTCACCGGGTACGCTCCGGCCGATGAGATTGCGAGTCCAAGCCCCGGCCCGAAGCATTAAGCATCTCTCCTCGTGAAACTGATTCGAAGGGTGGCCTCGGCGATCTTCCTTGCTGGCCTGGTCGCGGGGGTATTGCGTGCACGAGGATCTGGAGGAACCCCTCCCCAGCACGGTGGCTGGCGCCCGTTGGACCTCCCCGAGCAGTGAACGCGGACTCCATCGCTCTGGTCGGTGACGGCGTGGTTGGTGGCAGAATCGCCCAGCGCCTTCCATTGGTGGCCGATGGAGGTTCTGTCGTCCACGTCGATACGCGGCGCAACCTTAAGGATTTACACGGTTGCAGCCTCGCTGTGCTCGCGCATTCTGGCGGCCATGCGGAGCTTGCCGCCGATCTCGTTCGCCGCGGCATTTCCGTAATCTCGATCAGTGATGATCTCGATGATGTTCGAGCGTTGCTTGATCTCGATGGAGATGCCGAGTCCGCTGGCGCTTCGTTGGTGGTTGGCGCGGGGATGTCGCCCGGATTAACCGGACTACTCGCTCGCTACCTCGTTTCACAGATGGCCAGTAGCGATGAGATCCATGTCTCCCTCCATGGGACAGCTGGCCCGAGTTGTGCTCGTCACCAGCACCGAGCACTAGCTGGCCGGGCACTCGGGTACCAAGACGGCCGCTGGGTTCGGCCGCCGGCGGGATCAGGACGAGAATTGTGTTGGTTCCCCGAGCCAGTCGGTGCCTACGACTGCTATTTTGCCGAGATTCCTTCCCCGTTGCTGCTGCACGAGGACTTTCCCGACGCCATTCGTTTGAGTGAGCGGATCTCCGCCAATCGACGTGACCGCCTTACGGCACGCTTGCCAATGCTCAGCCGACCTCACCGAGAGGGTGGTGTTGGCGCTGTACGCGTTGAAGTTCGGGGCAGCGACGATTCTGGCGGTCGGACCACGATGATTCTTGGTGTCGCAGAGTTGGTCGGCACGGTCGCGGCCGCAACAGCGACATCCTTCGTGGGTAGCTGGCTGAGAGACGAACTGCCAGTTGGGGTTATCAGACCAAGTGATGCTCGGCTCAATACCACTAGCTTGCTGCAGTCGATTGAGCGGCTCGGTGTTCGACTGCAGGAGTTCACGGGCGTCCCCTCAGTGCTCCGTATTGGAGCCTGAACTTCTACCGCTGTTCGTGTGGCTCGGGCGTGTCACGAGCGGTCGCAATCTCGGCTCCCTGACTGGTAAGCCGTTCCACTTGGTCTGTTAGGCGTTCAACCACGTCGGTGAGCCGGTCAAGTCGATTGTCGAGGTCTTCGCCGGTGACCATGTCTGACAGTGAAAGCCGGACGCCAGCGATCTCGCGAGCCAGGAACTCGGTGTCGGCCTGGGTGCGTTCTGCAACCTCCCGATCGGTCTCTGAAGAGAGCCGTTCGCGACGTTCCTGGCGATCTTGCGCGAGCAGTATTAGCGGAGCGGCGTAGGAAGCTTGAACGGAAAGCACCAGTGTGAGGAGTACGAGTCCGCGGTCCCAGGGGTCGAACTGGACGTCTTCAGGAGCGAGCAGGTTGAACGCGATCCAACCGACGATTACTCCTGTTTGCCAGACCAGGAACCGTGCCGTGCCGAGGAAATTGGCGATCGACTCACTGAAGGCCCCGAATACCTCGGGGTCGTATTGCATCCCGACGCGCCGCGATGTGCGTGGTGTGCTGAGGTCTTCACGGCGCTTCATTACTCGTCGCTCCGTGATTGTCTCGGGGCGTGGCGCGTGCGCCACCCAGATCCGAGCATGCGGTCGATCACATCGTCGACAGTGACGGCGCCAAGCAAGCGTTGCGCATCGTCGCAGACCGCGACTGCCAGCAGGTCGTAGCTGGCCAGCATCTCAGCGACTTCCCGGTCTGTGCTGTTTGGAGACAGAGTGGGGTCGTCGGCCAGCAAGCGGCCGAGTTCCATGCTCGATGGCTCGCGCAGAAGTCGCTGAAAGTGAACAACACCGAGCAGCTTTCCTGTCGGCGCTTTGTATGGGGCCTGTGAGACGAAGACCTGAGCGGCGATGCTGACCACCCAATGGGGATTGCGAATCTGGGCAAGTGCCTCAGCGACCGTTGAGTCGGGGCCGAGGATGATGACTTCAGGTGTCATCAGGCCTCCGGCTGTGCCCTCCTCGTATGAGAGAAGATTGCGAACGACCTCGGCGTCGTCGTCGTCCATCACGTCGAGCATGCGTTCCTGGTCGGCTGGCGCCATCTCGCCGATCAGGTCGGCGAGGTCGTCGAACTCCATTTCGTCGAACACACCAACCAGCCGGTCGAGGTCGAGTTGTTCGACGATGTTGATCTGCTCGGTTTCGGGTAGTTCCTCAAGTACATCCGCGAGGCGTTCGTCATCCATTGCCTCAGCAAGTTGGCGTCGCTGATCAACAGGTAGGGCGCGCACGACTGCGGCAACCTCTGCTGGGTGTAACTCACGCAGGCGTGCGGCCTCGGCTTGCATCTCGGTCGCAGAGTCGAAGAGGGCCGGAACTTCGTCGTAGTCAACGAGCCGATAGCTCGGACGGCGACGCAGACTGCTCTTGCGGGCCAGCCTGACCTTGTCAATCACCCACCATGTTTCTCGTGCATCGCTGTGCGGCCGTAGCGCGATGTCGCTGACGGTTTCGTCGTCGACGCGGCGGTCGATCAGGTCTTCGCCGATCAGCACTTCGCCTGAGCGGTGTTTGAACGGGTTCAGATCGACGTCCCAGCTCTGTAGGCGGGCTCCGTCGCTGTTGATCTCGGCGATCCGGTTGGCGCTGACGAAGATCTTGCGGCGCTGGCTGTTGGCGACAAACCCAACGACTCGTGGTGGGATCGCGGGTTTGCTGCCCCGCACCGCTCGGCCGGGAATTGCAACGATGTCCTGTATCCGACCAATTGGTGCGCCGCCCGCGTCGAGCAGCGGTAGTCGCATCACTCTGAACGCGTAGATCAGATCAGCGGCCATCGCGGCAGGATACCGAGCACTGTGGCGCAGATGGGTGACGGCCCTCGGGTCGATTGGCCGCGCGGGCAGTAGTTACTGAGGTGCGGGCTCGATCTGAACGAGGGTGTCGCTGTACGCAACACCCCCACCGCGCTCGGTCAGGGTGTCGTTGGTGAGGCTGTTTGCAGTTCGGCCATCGGAGTGTTGGTGGCGCCACCAACCGAACGGAATGGCCGTCACGCCGGGCTGCAGGCGTTCGGTTATCCGCACTGGGAGCTGAACCGAAGCGCGATCATTCCAGACGCGGGCGGGGGATCCGTCTTGGAGTCCGCGAGCGGAGGCGTCCTTATCGCATAGTTCGATGTAAGGCGATCCCTCGGGCCCGGAATGGCGGGGGGATTGCGAGTAGCTGGAGTTGAGGAACCTGGTGTGCTGCTTGGGCGTCAGCAATTGGAGCGGGTAACGATCGAGCAAATCGGAGTCGCCACCGGGGCCTTCGCGGGGAGGCACAAACGTAGGCACCCGAGAGTGGCCAAGCTGCTCCATCGTGTCGGAGGCGAGTTCTACTCGACCCGACGGCGTATCGAATACTCCGTCACCAAACGGGCGGCCGTCTTCTGGGTATGCGGCGCGAATCCATCCGACGCGGCGAAGCTCTTCGAGCTTGTCGGCTGGCAGGACCTGATTGAGCAATGTCTCGTTGTCGTCAAATAACGACGGTTCGGTATAGCCCATTGCGCTGGCCAAGCGGCGAAACAACTCCGGGTTCGAACAGGACTCGCCGACCGGGGCAATCGCCGCGTTGTTCCAACCGATCCAGAGGTGACCCCACGGCTGAACAAGGTCATCGGCCTCGAGCTGGCTTGTTGCGGGTAGGACGATGTCTGCGTACTTGGCGGTATCGGTCAACGAGAGATCGTGGACAACGGTGAACAGGTCTTCGCGTTCAAGTCCGGAACGAACGAGTTCGGCATTGGGAACCACCACAAGCGGGTTCGCGTTCCAGACAATCAACGCCT
>JAHRVJ010000242.1 GCA_019090765.1 Ilumatobacteraceae bacterium | reverse complement strand
GGAGGCGCGTGAATCCCAATGTGACGAGGTCACCATCGACTGTGAAGAACGTATCGATCTCGGTCTCGTCATTGAGGATTTCGAGCGTGCCACTGTCCACACCATTGAAGCGGATGATGAATGCGTCGCTCCTGGAACCATCGTCATTGATCCACCACATAGTCCAGGTGCCGCTGAGAGGGCCAGCGTCGCTGGAACCATCGCCGCCGGGGCCCGCTGCTGGCTCGGTGGCGTCGAGGGCGGTGACGCCTGGTGCGGTGGCCGCGGGTGTGGTGGATGTGGTGGTGGTGCTCGTCGTCGCTCTACACCACCCAATCCACGATTCTGTTGGTGACTGCTCAGGTTCGACTACGTTGCCGTTCCCGTCTTCAAGGCAGCCCGTTCCGGGCGACCACGAATCACCAGCGAGAAGAGCAAGGACGACCTGATCAAGCGAATAGCCGAACTCGAGAAAGATGAGGATGGACACCAAATTGACCCGATCATCGTGATGATTCAGGAGAGAGCTCAGGGGAACGCGATTCGGTGATGACCTCAATCCCGATGCCTCGGAGGCATTGCCGGTGACATCGTCATCAAGGATGCCGCTTGGTTCGGTGTCAGGCGTCAAGGGCTCGCCATCGTCGCTCAAGATCGAGCCATCGGGTTGGAGCCGGTTCTCAACACCAGCTGACACGATCTGGTCGACGCCGTAGCCGAGGTCGCTCGACAGCAGTACGGCCGCCACAGCCGCCCGCGCGTCGCCCATCGCTGAGATCAGCGCATCTGCCGACACCTCGACTGCCGCCCGCGCAGCGTCGATGCTTGCCGCTACCGACTCAGAGGGCGAGGTGTCCGTTCCTACCGGTGATTCGGGCGCACCTCCACAGGCAGTCGTAGCGAGCACGGCAGCGATCATCATCTGACGCCATCTCATGCCTCAACAATGTCGTCGGAACGAGCGAAGCGACAGAGGCGATGGTCCTAACCCATATGGCGCTTGCATCGCGGGGCCAATAAGAGCGTGTACGCGCAGTCTTTTCATCGATCCGCTCGAGGCCCAGCGAACTACGCGCAGCGAGTTGCCCGACAACACCAGGACGGCCGACCGATACGACCGTGGAAGCATGCTGCCCTGGCCCGCGGCTACGCGACCGCGAGCGGATGCGAACCGTCGCCACCGTCGAGCGCTACCGAGTCGAACACGACAGCACCGACAAGCGCACCCTCCTCGGTCCGTACCCCGAGGACAACCCGTTCGACCAGATGGATTGGGAGATGATCCACAACAGCGTCACCGACCCCCGTCACGAACTGGCATCGGATCTCCAGTACTCGCGAGACGCACGATCAATCTGCGCGGCGCGGCCGCTGCCGGTGGTCTTCTCAGACGCCGCCGAGGCGGCAGGGTCCGGTACCGGGCGACGCGTCTGCGGTGCCAGCGCAACAGGGTCTCCGGTGTCACGATCGAGCCGTCCCTCAGCCGGCGGGGGAGCGCAGCGGCGTCATGGGGTGCGGGCGACTAAATCGAGGGCCCACCGAAGTTCGGGGTTCTCGGGCTCGGCGGGCCAACAGTGCCCAGCGAGTCGGCGACGCGTTCGACGACCTCTGCGCTGATGTCGGTGACCACGACGTGGGCGCCCTCGTCGATGAAGCGACGCGCGCATGCATCGCCAATGCCACCTCCTGATCCGGTGACGACGGCAACCTTACCTTTGAGCTTCATTTCTGTCCTCGATGTGTGGCCTGGGTTTGCCGCTGACGAGGTGAGTCCCGAGCATTGCCCCGCTGGATCTCTCGAATCGCCTGTTGTTACTGGCCGATCGGAAGCCCGCCGTCGACTCGCAGGAGAGCGCCGCTGATGAAGGTTGATGACGGGCTCGCCAGGCATAGAGCCGCCGAGACGATCTCCTCCGGATTGCCGGGGCGCCCCAGTGCACTGTTGACGCGCTCGCGGTTCTCGTCGTCCCAGGTTTTCGCGATGTCTGTCAGGAATGGGCCGGGGGAGAGGGTGTTCACGCGAACCTTGGGTCCGTACTCGGCGGCGAGTGAGCGAGTCATCGAATTTAGGGCGGCCTTCGCGGCTCCGTAGGGCACGACCATCGGGAGTGGCATTAGCGACCCTGACGAGGTGACATTGATGATAATGCCGCCGTCAGTGTCAACCATGCGTTTTGCCGCCCGGGAAGCCAACCGGAATGGGCCCTTGAAGTTGAGGTTCACGACACTGTCGAATAGCGCCTCGGTAACTTCGTGGCTCGGTGCAGCGGGGCTCATTCCGGCGTTGTTGACCAGGATGTCGATGCGGCCGAACTGGGCGTAGACGATCTCGAGCAGCGCGTCGACTGAGTCCCAGCGGCCGGCATGAGTCTCGACAGCAAGCGCACGACGCCCGAGCGACCGGACTTCCGCAGCGACTGCTTCGCAGTTGTCGAGGTTGCGGCTGGCGATGACGCAATCGGCGCCACGCTCGGCGAACGCTTTCACCATCTGGTAGCCGAGCCCGCGGCTCCCGCCGGTGACGAGAACCACTTTGCCGGTGAAGTCAAATAGCGGGTCAACCATGAGGCTTCTTGGCTTTTGGTAGGTCGGTGGTATGGGCGAGGTCGGCTGCCCGTCCCATGAGGTCGAGGATCAGCGGACCGAACCTCGCGAGCGTGTCGTCGTCGGTGTCACTCTGGGTGACATACTTGTAGCTCTGCTCCAGCACGATTGCGAGCTTCCAACGGGCGAGCACGATGTAGTAGTCGATGTCGTCGCACTGGCGGCCTGACTCACGAACGAAGTACTCCACCAGTTCGTCGCGGGTCGGCATGTGAGTGAGGTCGATGTAATTGTTGGCGTTATGAGCCTTGCCCTGGTCTGGCCACATTTGCACGGCCCACGCGAGGTCAATTTTCGGGTCGCCGATGGTGCCCATCTCCCAATCGATGATCGCGGCGAGTTGCGCCGGTGCGTCATGACGGAACATCACGTTCGCGAATTGGTAGTCGCCATGCATGAGACCGGGCACGAAGTCGAGTGGCCGGTGGGCGTCGAGCCAGGCCGTTGTTTCAGTGAACCCGGGAATCTCCCGCGTCTTCACACGGTCGTAGAAGCGTGTCCAGCGTTCGACCTGACGATCGTGATAGCCGTCGGGGCGACCGAGGTCGCCGAGTCCCTTCGCCTGCCAGTCGACCCGGGACATGCACGCAACCCCGCGCACGACTTCGAACGCCAGGCCTGCTTGCGTCTCGACCGTCGAGCGGAATGGCTCGGGGAACGCCTCGCCCATTGGTGACCAACCGTCGACGAAGCCCATCAGGTAGAACGTGCCACCGAGCACGGACGGATCAGTACACACGGCGTATCCGTGGGCGTGTGGCACATCGGTGCCGGCGAGCGCCTCGATTATGCGCCACTCCCGGAGGATCCCTCCATTGCGGCTGTCTGGCGCGCCGGGGGGAGGCTTGCGGAGCGCACCATGGAAGTCGCCGCGACGAATCTCGAAGATCTCGTTCTGGCTTCCTCCCGTGAGGTAGTGAGCTTGGATCGGCGCGCCTGTTCCGATGTCGACGGTGTCCATCCAGGCGCCAAGTCCGATGGTGTCGAGCACCGGGTTGGGGCGCTTGCCGCCCGGGTCGTTCGATGTTGTGTCGTTCATGTCGGGTCCCTCTACCAGTTTGCGAGCTGTGGTTCGAGCAGGTCGGCATACTTCTCACGAGCCGCGATTCGTCGGGTGGGAAGATGCATGTCGGGGAAGAACTCGCCCGCAGACGGGCGATACCCCTTGAGGACCTTGCGCGCCAGGTTGTCCTTGTGGACCTCGGTCGGTCCGTCAGCCAGGCCGAGCATGATTCCGGTCTGCAGCATCGCTCCGAGCGGCAATTCGTTGGTTGCTCCAAGCGCCCCGTGCCCGTGCAGAGTGCGGTACGCGATGTCGGTCACCGTCTTTGGTGTGGCGACCTTGATGCCAGCGACGTACTCGCGGGCCTTGTCGTAGCCGTTCTGATCGCACTGCCACGCCGCGTGAAGCACCTGTAAGCGGAATTGTTCGAGCTGAATCCAGCTGTCGGCGAACGAGTGGCGAACGGCCTGTTGGTCGGCGAGTGGGGCACCCTTCGTTCGCCGAGAGACGATCCGCTCGCCCATCATGTCGAGGGCGCGTCTACAGACAGCGACGCTGCGCATTGCGTGGTGGAGGCGTCCTCCGCCGAGCCGGGTTTGGGCGATCTTGAAGCCGCTGCCCTCATCGCCGAGCAGGTTCTCGGCAGGAACTCGACACTCGTCGAATTGGAGGTAGCCGTGGGCTCCCTCTCCGGGTTCTTCATGGATGAGGCCGACATTGCGAATCAGTGACATCCCTTGGGTGGGCTTCGGAATAAGGATCATCGACGCGCCGCGATGAACCGGTACGTCCGGATCGGTGATCACCATGGCGATGATGAAGCTGGCGTACTTGAAGTTCGATGCGAACCACTTCTGCCCGTTGATCACCCATTCGTCCCCGTCCTGCACTGCAGTGCAGGTGAAATTCATCGGGTCGGCGCCACCTTGGGGCTCCGTCATAGCGTAAGTGCTGCTGATAAGCCCATCGAGCAGCGGTGCAAGGTAGGTGTCCTTTTGCTGATCTGTGCCGTAGTGGGCGATGATCTCAGCGTTGCCGGAGTCAGGTGCTTGGCACCCGAACACGCTCGACGCCCACGGAGATCGCCCGAGTATCTCGTTGACGAGGGCAAGACTCACGTTGCCGAGCCCCATACCGCCAAGCGACGGCGGTAGGTGCATTGCCCAAAGGCCCCGTTCGCGGACACGTTCCTGTAGCGGTCTGATGAGCCCCTGTGTCTCCTCGTTCTGCTTGTCAAACACGAGCGTCTGGGAAGGGAACAGTGCGTCGATCGGTTCGACTTCTTCGCGAACGAATTGCTCGATCCAGTCCAGGTTGGCCTGGAACTCAGGTTCGACCGAGAAGTCAATTGCCATGACGTGCTCCTTGGGCCGGGCTTGTCGATCCGGATGCTTCGGGGTCCCCCGATGGGAAGACCCCCGATTCGACGAGGCGGGCGATCAGGTTTTCACCCGTTCGAGCCCAACTTCGCATCACCACCTCGGCAGCGCGTTCGGGATCACCTGACTCGATCGCGGCGAGTTGTTCACGGATCGTGGACCGGCTTCGCTCGACCGCGTCGGGGACCTCGTCTAAGTAGTACTCACCGGGTGTGAATCGGGCCATCGACCCGATGACCCGCTTGAGTCGAGCATTGCCGGCGGCCCGATTGATCACCCGCGAGAACTCGATCAACATCTGGGTCAACTCAACGGTGTCGGACTCGTTGGCGGCCTCCGCTTCGATTGCCCTCAGCGCGGCAACAACGCCGCCGTTGACGTCCTGAGCCACATTTCGAGCGACGCGTCGAATCGCGAAACTTTGTAGCAGCCCATATAGCTCGTAGTGGTCGCGGATCACCGATGGGCCGAAGTCCGCGACGAACGTGCCTCGTCGACCCTCGATCGTGACGAGTCCGTCGTAGGACAGTTCGATGATGGCTTCGCGCACGGGCTGGCGACTCATCCCGAGCACTTCGGCGATGTCATCGACAGGGACCTTCTGTGCCGGTCGCAACACGCCGGTGAACACCAGCGTGCGAATGTAATCAGAGGCGACCTCCGCACTTGAGGGGATGCCTGCTCGAGACGGTTGAGGAAGAAGAATCCTTGTCGTCATATCTTGTATGTTACATCTAAAATGTTTGTTGCCCCGGCCATATCCAAGGCTGAATGCAGTGAGCCGCTTGGGTTGTCTCTCGCGATGGCGCGGGTTGCGGGCTTCAGATAGGTCGCTGGAGTCAACGACTTGCTGCGCCGTTTTCTTTTCTTCATCCAACCTGAGCGCGTGGGGTGAGGGTCAACGGTCGTATTCCCCTCCGACACCACGTGAGACCCATGAACGCGTGAACAGGTTGCGCATTATCTGCGCAAGAAGTTCATGAAGTCGGATCGAGTCTCCAGCGACCGGTACGGGAACCCGCGCCTCGGTCCTTTCACGCCAGTGCTCTTGGCTGTGCGACTTCGATGCTGGCCGGTCGCTCTCCTTCTCGGCTGCCGCTACCTGAGTTGCATCACAGGAGTGACGTATTGCCCTGGGGGATCGGGGCCACGTCTGAAACGCTTGGCCGGTGTTCACAGTGGCTCTCTGTGTTTGGCTCGTCATTTTCGTTTGCGGGATCGTGTTGTCGATGTGGCATTCAGCGCGGTCTCCTCGTGCGGGGCGATTCGTGATGCCGATGTACTGGGTGGCGGTTGTTGCTGCTGGCCTAGCCGGTGCCGCACCGCTCGTTGCTCCCGGAGTGGACCAGGATCAGGACCCGACTTACTTCTCGGTCGATAGGGCACTCGCACACATCGACAGGGTGGCCCAGAAGCCCCATCCAATAGGAAGTGCAGCCAATCAGGACGTTCGAGGCCATGTCGCCGACGAGCTTCGTAGCCTTGGGCTCAAACCCGAATTCCAGACCGTAGTTGCGCCTAACTATTACCACGACTCGGGAACCGTTGCAGTGGTCAACGTGATGGCGCGCCTCGCTGGCACTGCACCAACCGGAGCTGTGGTGGTCGTCGCACACTTTGACACGGTTCCCGAAACCCCGGGGGCGAACGATAACGCGTCCGGCGTAGCTGTGACGTTGGAGATGGCACGAAACCTGCTCGCGGGCAGTCCACTGCGGAACGATGTGATCCTGCTTTTCACGGACGGCGAGGAACCAGCGCCGCGGTACGGATCGACCGCCTTCGTCGACGACCACCGATGGTTCGACGACGCTCGCTTCGTTGTGAATCTGGAGGCGATCGGCAGCGGTGGGCCATCGATGCTGACCGAGACGAACGGACCACAGAGTTGGGTCCTCGACCAACTCGTCGATTCCGCTCCGCAGCCTGTCGTGTTTTCGTTTCTCACCGAGACAACCGCGCTGATCGGCGGATCGAACACCGACTTCGCGCCCTTCCGGGATGCCGGCGTCCCGGGTGTCGAGTTCGTGTACGCCCGCGGTTCGTCGATCTACCACACTGGAGCCGACACCCCGGGCTCTGTGAGTCGGCGGAGTCTTCACAGTCACGGCGTCAACACGCTTGGGCTCGTGCGCCATCTTGCAGCCGAAGATCTCGTCACGACCGGCGGCGGCGACATGGTCTTCTTTACCGTTGGCCGGTTCCACGTTGTGCGGTACCCGACGTTGTGGGGGATCCCCCTTGTGGTTGCCGCAGGCGTCTTGCTGTTCGCTGCAGTCCGACGCCGGCACGTCTGGCCGGGCATGGCGCGAGACGCCGTCATGACGCTCATCGCCGCGTTGTCAGCAGCGATCTTCTCAGCGGTGCTGTGGACGCCGTACGCCGGATGGCGCGACACCATGGGTGTGTTCGAGAGCTATGTGGCTCTGCTCATCCTTGTGGTACTGACGGCGGCGGTGCTTGTCATCCCGTTCCAGTTCGGGCGAAGGGTCGAAGGTGGGCGCACACCGGAAGGTGTACTCCTGGTGTGGTGGAGCCTGGCGTTGTTCATGGCGTTGGCCGCCCCGGGGATGAGCTATCTCTTCGCCCTGCCGGCGCTTGTCGGGGCTGGTGCGCTCCTGCTCGGTTTCGATGCTTCAACGCGCTGGCGAAGTCTGGCCCCTGCTGTGCTGACGGTTGGGATTGCGCTGGTCGTGCTGATTCCGGCGATCGACGCGTTCTTCCAGTTCGTGCAGCCACGTCCGGGCAACCCCGACTCAGAGATCCTGCCCGCCGTCGCGATCCCCGTTCTGCTGGTCGCTCTCGGGATCCAACTCGCGCTCGTCTTCCGGCTGCGGATGGAAGATGTAGTGACCGATGACGTGAGCCCGGGCGAGCCCGCGACAACGGCCCGATCGCGGAGGCACAGCGAATGCCGGACTGCGAGGTCTCGATGAAGAGTTCTTCGCAGGCCTGGATGCGGTGGCCTCGTGTGGAGGCGTGACGGCAAGCCACATATGCTCTCGAACGTGTCGGGGCATCCGGTGCCGAGCATTTCAGGGAGAGAACCGTGAGACTCATTTCAAGACCCGAGCCTGGTGAGTACGCCCCGTACACCGTCGAGTATTTCCAGCTCGTGCCCGGTGACGACGTTCTCCAGCACATGGAATCGTGTCTTCGGACAACGCCGGAGTTCTTCTTGACGTTGCCGAAAGAGATCCTGTCGGACCCGCACCGGCCGGGTGAGTGGACGGTGAAGGAGATTCTCCAGCACATCACTGATGACGAGCGAATTTATGCCTATCGGACGCTCAGGTTTGCTCGAAATGACCTGACCGAACTCCCGCCGTTCGACCAGGAGATCGTTGCCGCTCATTCGCTGGCGAACGAGAGATCCCTTGCCAGTCTGCTTGACGAATACGTAGCGGTCCGCAAATCGACGCTTTCTCTCTTCGATGGCCTGCCCGAAGAAGCGCTGACGCGGACCGGCATCGCGAACGGCAATCCGATGAGTGTTCGCGCTGCTGCCTTTCACATTGCCGGACACGAGTTACACCACCTCGTCAGTATCGGAACGAACTACGACGGGAGTACCAGGCCTTGAGGGCGATCATCCAAACCAAGTTCGGATCACCCCGCGATGTGTTGAAGCACGCGGAGGTCGACAAGCCGTCAGTTGGCAATGGTGAGGTGCTGGTGAAGGTGCACGCTGCCTCGATCCATATCGGCGACTACTACATGATCGCAGGCCTGCCGTATGTCATGCGACCGATGTTCTCGGCGTTGAGGGCGAAGAACCGTGTGCCGGGAACCGACGTCGCAGGGATAGTCGAAGAAGTCGGTGACGAGGTGACGCAGTTCCGGCCGGGCGATGAGGTTTTCGGCTCCTACAAAAGCGCATTCGCCGAGTTCGCATGCTTCCCCGAAGGGGCGCTCGCGTCGAAGCCGAGCACCCTGTCGTTCGAACAAGCATCCGCGGTTGGGGTGTCCGCGTTGACCGCTCTGCAGGCCCTTCGCGACCATGGGAAGGTCCAACCAGGGCAGAAGGTGCTGATCACAGGGGCATCAGGGGGTGTGGGTACGTTTGCCGTCCAGATCGCCAAAGCAATGGGCGCGGACGTGACCGGCGTGTGCAGCACGCGGAACCTGGAGATGGTCCGATCGATCGGCGCCGACCACGTCGTTGACTACACCCAAGACGACTTCACCGTGGGTGACCGACGATACGACCTCATCTTCGACAATGTGGGGAGCCGATCGTTGTCGGATACCAGGAGGGCGCTCACACCCACCGGGACGCTGCTGGCCAACGGTGCACCGGTTGGTGGCTGGTTCGGAGGTGTGATGCACCCCATCGGGGCTTTGGTGTCGTCGCTGTTTGCCCGTCAACAAGCTCGCCCATTCGTGTCGACATCGAACCCTGACGATCTTGCTGTGCTCAAAGAATTCGTCGAAGCAGGAAAAGTCACGCCGCAACTCGACAGAAGTTACCCGCTGGAGCAGACCCCGGAGGCCGTAGCGCACGTCGGAGAGGGTCACGCCCGGGGCAAGACCACAATCACGGTGGACACGGTCGACGCCTAGGAGAGAGACCTCTTCCCGCAGTGAGTCGAGGGAGAACGATGAGTGCGCGCAGAGCGGCACCTATGACCCAGACCAGTTCACGAGCCGCCAATGGCCGGTACGGGAACGTGCGTCTCGGTCCTCCGACACCACGTTGTCTAGGGCTCTGGCCGCTTGGCCTGTTGAGTTGCAGTTGGCTCTGCGGTGGGCATCGCCTCAACGAGCGCACCGAGATCGTCGAACGTGGCGGTCCTTTCCCGATCGTCGACCGGATAACCGGCGCTTGGCGATACAGATGGGCGAGCGAGTGACGCGACGCAGATGGACATCTGATGTAGTTCAGATATCATGATTGCATACGAATGATCGAGCGCCCATTCTCTGAGTTCCTACGTCA
The DNA here is from genome assembly GCA_019090765.1 of Ilumatobacteraceae bacterium. Taxonomy (GTDB): domain Bacteria; phylum Actinomycetota; class Acidimicrobiia; order Acidimicrobiales; family Ilumatobacteraceae; genus Sva-07. The sequence goes on along the minus strand of JAHRVJ010000242.1, from coordinate 815 downwards.
GCCGAACGATGTCGTCGCCGAACTCGCCAATCATGACGTGCTGCTGCGTCGTCGAAATGCACCGTCGCTAAGGCTGAGCGAAGCGGATCGAGATGACGAGCGGTCGGAGGCGTTTGGGGCGCTCGCCAGACTGCTGCGAAACATGATGGTGCACAACCCCAGCGGTTTGGAGCAGACGGTCGCCGATGTGTTCCCCTGGGCGACGTTCCTTCCGGAGCGCGACCGTGCTGCTTTCATCGACGAGCTGACCACAACCCTGATGGCGGTCGCTGACCTGGACAACTACTCGCCGGTCGGCCAGATGCTTCGCGAGTGGAAGGCGACAGCCGAGATCCACGCGGACTCGAAGCTTGCTCGGCGTCTCCGGCGCTCGATCGATGCCGATGGTGACGCTGTGCCCGTTCCGGGGTAGCCCTGATGGCGAAACGCAAGGAACGTGTTGCGGCACCACCGTCGAAAAACGGATGGGACTTTCGATTCGCAACGAACGACGCCGTGAAGGGCTGGGATCAGATCTGCTCAGCTGCGGCGGCCAACGCTGGCGGGCGGATCTGGTATCGCATCGACGATGACCGTCGAACCGCGTGGATGACTGACGCCAGCGTCGGCCACCCGAAGGCAACGGAGTAAGGCCGTGGGCTAGTGGGAGTCAGACGACATTAGTTGACACGAATACCGTTCCAAAATGGTGCCCTACCAGGCTAAACGGCACTCGACGCGATGTTCAGATATCGGAGTTCAAGTTGCCCTACCGACACCAGTGTTCTCAGCGGATCGGTTCCGTAGCTCTATTTCGTGTAGAACAACGTTGAGGT
>JAHRVJ010000241.1 GCA_019090765.1 Ilumatobacteraceae bacterium | reverse complement strand
GACGCTGACGTTTTCAGATGATGCGGCGCGCACTTAGATCAGGACAGCGCCTTAAGGAACATCGCTGTTTCCTCCGAGATGTTCTCGGGTACGGCGTATCCCTCGCGCTCGGTAACTGTGCTCCAGTTGTCGCTTATGGTTTCAGGCGTCAGGCCCTGCGCGTTCGCGTAGCCGACGGTTTCGGCGGTGAATATCTCCGCTACTCGGCCGCCGGCTACTGAATAGAGGCGACCCGTTGAGTCGCAGGATTCATGTGCGAGGTACGTCACCAGCGGTGAGATGAGTTCAGGCTTGAGTTGGTCTCCCAAGGGGCCGAGGAGGTCTTCAGTCATACGAGTCATTGCGAGTGGAGCGATCGCGTTGGCTTTGATGTTGTATTTCGCCCCTTCGATGCCGAGCACGTTGGTGAAGCCGACAAGGCCCATTTTGGCGGCGCCGTAGTTGGCCTGACCGAAGTTGCCGAAAATTCCGGCGGCTGAGGAGGTTGAGACGATGCGCCCGTAGCCCTGCTCGCGCATCAACTTCCACGCTGGCTGGGTGACGTTGAAGGCGCCACGCAGATGAACATCGATGACCGGATCGAACAAGTCGGGGCCCATGTTGTGGAAGGACTTGTCACGCAAGATCCCTGCGTTGTTGATGACGATGTCGACCTTGCCAAAAGCGTCGACGGCGCTCTGGACAATTGCCGCTCCGCCCTCGGGCGTGGTTACCGAATCGGTATTCGCAACCGCTTCGCCACCACTGGCCTTGATTTCATCTACGACCACTTGCGCGGCACCCTTGCTGCTACCTGTGCCGTCGACGGATCCCCCGAGGTCGTTGACCACGATGAGGGCCCCGCGAGCCGCCATCATCAGCGCATGTTGGCGCCCCAGGCCACCTCCACACCCGGTGATGATCGCAACTCTGCCGTCGAATCCAAGTTCAGTCATGTCGGCGAATCTACCCGTGCCCGCCAAGCCCCGCGAAATGCCAACCCACCCCTCTTCGATGAGTTTCGCCGCGACCGGCTCGCGCTAACTCCGATCGGTGGTTTAGCGGGCGGTTTCGATGCGGCAGGGGTCGTCGGGGAGGATCACAAATTCGTGACCGTCGACGAGAACCGGAACACCGATTCCGTCCAACACTGTCAGCGTGCAGCCATCGGGATCGAGGTCGACTCGCAGCGTGGAGCCGTGACGCAAGAGATGGAAGGTGACGCCATCCCAAGTGAGCGGCAGGCGCGGCGAGAACTCAAGGTGATCGCCGCGTTCAACCATTCCGGCGAACCCGTGCACGATCCCTGCCCACACGCCACCGGCTGAGGCCACGTGGACGCCGTCGGCGGTATTGCCATGGATGTCACACAAATCCAGGTACAGGGCCTGGTTGAAATAGTCAAGTGCCAAGTCGTGGTAGCCCACATCGGCAGCAACAACGGCCTGCACACAGGCTGACAGCGACGAATCACCCGTGGTGATGGGGTCGTAGTAGTCGAAGTTGCGACGCTTCTGATCGGTCGAGAACCGTTCGGCTCGGAGGAACATAGCCAGCACGACGTCGGCCTGCTTCAGCACCTGGTGTCGATAGATGACAAGTGGGTGGTAGTGCAGCAATAGGGGGTAGTTGTCGGCCGGAGTCCCCTCCCAATCCCATGGTTCGAGATCCAGAAACTCTGAATCCTGAGGGTGGATCCCGTGTTCATTGTCGAATGGCAGGTACATCGCGTCGGCGGCCGCATCCCAAGCATCGAGTTCGGCGAGCTCGAGATTCGTTGATCGGCACAGGGCCTCGAAGGCCTCAATGTTCCAGGTTGCAAGAAATCTCACTGTTCGCGCCGCGTAACGGAGATTGAAGCGCGCCATCACGTTGGTATAGAAGTTGTCGTTGACGACGGTTGTGTACTCGTCTGGGCCCGTAACCCGGTGAATGTGGAACGCCCTGGCTCCGTTCACTGAGTAGAAGCCGAGGTCAACCCACAGCCGAGCCGTTTCGACCAAGATCTCCGAGCCTTCGACGGCGAGGAACTTGATATCGCCGGAGGCCTCGAGGTATCGACGCAGCGCGAAAACGATTGCGGCATTGATGTGATATTGCGCAGTGCCAGCGGCGTAGTACGCAGATGCCTCCTCACCGTTGATCGTGCGCCACGGATACAGGGCACCCTTTTGGCTCATCTCGGTCGCGCGGGAGCGAGCGGCATCAAGCATGTTCCACCTGAAGCGCAGAACCTTGCGTGCTCCTTCGGGGTTCGTATACGCCAGGAACGGCGCGACGTAGACCTCAGTATCCCAGAAGTAGTGGCCGTCGTACCCTCCGCCCGTAACGCCCTTGGCGGGTATGCCCTGCTCTTGGGTTCGCGCTGAGGCCTGCGCTAGCTGAAAGAGGTTCCAACGGATCGCCTGCTGCGCTGTGTCGTCGCCGCGGAGTTCGATGTCGGAGCGGGACCAGTAGTCATCGAGCCACTCGCGTTGCTCCTCCAGCAGCAGTTGAGGGCCGTCTTGCTCAGCCCGTTCGAGTGTCCGCGAGCATCGATCAACGAGCTCCTCGGCGGGCACGCCGGTGGAGGTGTGATACGACACGAGCTTGGTAATTCGGATCGGGTCGCCCGGTGTGGCGCGGATGGTGAAAACTGACTTGGCGATGTCTTCCTCGACATCAACTTTGGTCTCGACCTGGCAGGGCGTGTCGATCGTGTGACGAGTCCCGCAGGCGAGCGTCATCTTGCTATTGGCGCATCGATAACCCAGCACAACCTCGTTGTCCGACTTTTGCTGCATAAGAGGCTGGAGTACTCGTTGCGTGAACTTTCGCGCCTGGCGCGGATCTTTGCCCTCGCCGAGGGCGGCCGACCTTACGTGGTACTCGTCTTCGCCATCCTGTCGATTCAGAAGCTGGGAGGAGATGACAACGGGTGCCGCAGAGTCGAGCAACGTGACCTCGAAGGTGATCATTGCGAGGTGGCGGTGAACGAAGCTGACCATCCGTTGTGACCGCACTCGGACTCGCTTGCCGGCAGGTGTGCGCCAGATGATGTTGCGGGTGAGCACACCAGTGCGAAAATCGAGCGTTCGCTCATAGCGATCGAGGTCGGCTGTTGCGAGTAGCAATGGTTCGTCATCGACGTAGAGCTTCATCAGCTTCGCATCTGGAACGTTGACCAGCGTCTGTCCGGTTTTGGCGAACCCGTAGGCGTCTTCGGCGTGGAGAATCTGCCAGGTCTCGTGGAAGCCGTTGAGATAGGTGCCGTGGCTGTGGGCCTCGCGGCCTTCTTCTGGGTTGGCGCGCATCCCCAGGTAGCCGTTGCCTAGAGCAAAGATTGTCTCGGTCTTGCCAAGGTCGTCTGCGGAATAGGCGACCTCACGAAGCTGCCAAGGGTCAATTGGGAAGCGGTGTGTTGGCAGTCCGTCGGGGACCGGATGGCGGTTCATGAGTTCGCTGCACTTGTCGGATCGATGGGTAGGAGTTCGGCGAGGTCTTGAACGACGAGTGTTGCGCCGTGTTCGGTGAGCGCTGCTGCGCCCGCACCGCGGTCAACTCCGATTACCTCCT
>JAHRVJ010000240.1 GCA_019090765.1 Ilumatobacteraceae bacterium | reverse complement strand
TCACCGGAATCCGAGTTGGACATCATCAGCGAGCAGGCCGGGGCTGGCAGAGCGGCACCACTGTCATCATCGCCGACAAGGGCGCCACTCCCGGAGTTGACGTTCGCGGCGGCGGACCCGGAACACGGGAAACCGACGCCTTGGCACCAGAGAACCTCATCGAAGCCGTCCACGCGATCTGCCTTACGGGCGGAAGCGCCTACGGCCTTGCCGCCGCTGACGGCGTGATGGAGTGGCTAGAGGCTCAGGGAAAGGGCTTTCCTGTTATCCCAGCAACCGAGGCCCAGCCGGCCCGCGTCGTGCCAATTGTTCCCGCGGCGGTGATCTTCGACCTCGGAAGAGGCGGAGTGTTCACCAACCGCCCAACCGCTGAATTCGGGACCCGCGCGGCGAGTAAGGCCCGCTCCCGGCAGACCCACTGGGGCGCAGTCGGGGCGGGCACTGGAGCCAAGGCCGGCGTGCTCCAGGGCGGCGTCGGAACGGCGAGCACGACCGTCTCTCTCCCAACCGTCGACGGTGAATCGGATCAGGAAATTGTCGTCGGCGCGCTCGCTGTGGTGAACGCCAACGGATCAGTATTCGACCGCGACACCGGGATGCTGTGGGAACAGGGTGACCTCAAACTGCGTCGCCCATCCCCTGTCGAACGCCGCGCAATCCGCGTGCTGAGCAACCCACGGGAAGCGTCACGCCTCAACACAACAATTGGCGTGGTCGCCACCTCGGCACGACTGACCAAGGCCGAGGTCTCCAAGCTGGCGTCGGTTGCCCATGATGGTCTCGCGCGAGCAATCCGCCCCGCACATTCGATGTTCGACGGCGACACGATCTTCGGACTAGCGACAGGTCAACAAGACTTGAGGCGCGACGGCGCTGTCATGGGCGACCAATGGTCGCGACCTGGTGCGCTCAACCAATTGTTGGTTGCGGCTGCTGACACGTTCGCGGCCGCCTGCGCACACGCTGTGGTGTCGGCAACGACAATTGGCGCAGTGCCGGCCTACTGCGATGTGTGCCCGACGGCGGTCCAAGGTTAAATAACCTGATGCCCACGTTGACAACACCAGCAGATATGCGCGCCTGGGCCGACAAGGCCCGGCGCGAGGGTCTGACTATCGGCTTTGTCCCAACGATGGGCGCGCTCCACGCCGGACACCTCGAACTCATCCGCGCCGCCACTGCCGCAGCTGACGTAGTGGTCGTCTCGATCTTCGTAAATCCTATGCAATTCGGGCAAGACCGAGACTTTGATGGCTACCCGCGACCGATCGAAGCCGACATCGCGCTCTGCGACTCCCTAGGCGTGAGCGCGGTGTACGCGCCCACAGCATCAACCGTATATCCGCCTGGATTTCAGACTCGCGTCCTGCCCGGTCAACTCGCCGAGGGAATGGAGGGCGCCGCACGCGCCGGCCACTTTGGTGGTGTCACGACAGTGTTGGTGAAGTTGTTCAGCGTTATTGCTCCGCACCTAGCGGTCTTTGGTGAGAAGGACTACCAGCAACTCGCGGTGGTTCGCCAAATGGTTCGCGACTTCGATTTGGGGATCGAAGTTGTGGGATTCCCCACCGTTCGCGAGCTCGACGGACTCGCAATATCCAGCCGCAATGCGCTCCTCACCGCGCCGCAAAGAGCAGCGGCGACGTGTCTACCAAACGCACTCCAAGCCGCTGTCGACGTCGGCAATCGTGGTGCAGACTCTCGAGTTACCGACATTCTCTCATCTGCAAGAGAGATCATCGACACTGAGCCATCAGCCGCTCTCGAGTACATCGATGTGTTCGATGCAGCCACGTTGACACCGATTGAAACGCTAACGCCCGTTCAACGCTCGGTCGGGGCAGTCCGTATCGCAGCCGCGATCCGAATCGGCGCGATCCGCTTGATCGACAATCGCGACCTGTTCGGTCATTGATCATCCCACGGGAACATCGGCCTACCCACCTAGTCTGTCCTCCATGAGGCGGCGTTGTTCTCAGAGATTCGCTTCCACGGCCAGGCAACTGGAGGGCCCACTCTGATGCGCGCGAATTCCAAACGCCTGCGACTCATGCCGATCATGGGGCGAGCGATTCGACTCGTTTGGCGTGCTGCGCCCGCTGATCTCTCCCGATCGATCATCTCCAGGTCGTCGGCGCGATTGCGCTAGCCGTAACGCTGTTCGCTGGTCGAGAGGTCGTCACCAAGCTCACCGGGTCCGAGACGGTTCAGACGAGCGATGTTCGCAAGATCAGGCGGGCCATCCACAAGGCACAGCCGCACACCCCCACCAACAGTAACTGCTATCCGCTAGCGCTCACTGCGTACGCCCTCCTCCGCTGTTTCCGACTGGCGTCGACGTTTTACTATGGCGTCGCCTTCGACGCCGATGGATCTCAACTCGAGACCCATGTTTGGGTTCGTAGCGGGCCCGTATTTGTGACCGGTGCACCTGAATACCTCAAGTTCGCAACAGTCGGATCATACGCCTCCACGCCACGGCGAGGGGATGAGCCGCCTGTCCCCGTAGCGCTCACCGCCCCAGCTCAATCGTCAAGGGTTTCTGAAGAAGCTAAAGGATGACAATTCCGGGCCGATGTACCCGTGAGCGGCTCTATGCCGATCATTCGTCATCAACCACACCACCAAGGCCCGATGTTCCAACAGACCAACAACCCAGCCTGCGGGCCACGCAAGCTGCTTACCCTCGTAATCGCAGCAATGGCGTCGTTCGGGCTGCTTGCCATTCCCGCAACCTCAGCGGGAGTTGTCGAGGCACAAGGCCCAGCGGACCACGACTGGGTATCGATCGTCAACACGTACCGCGCTCAATCCGGCCTCTCGCCGATCACTGAGAATCCAAGCTGGTCGCTGGGCGGACAAGCTCACTCCTGTTGGATGCTGCTCAACGGAATCGCGCACGACGAAGCTCCAGGAACCGCTGGCTATTCCGTCGCCGGAGACGAAGCGGGCAACAGCGGAAACGTTGCCGTTTCAAGCGACCCGACCGCAACTGCACGCGACCAGATCGACCTGTGGATGTCAGGGCCGTACCACGCCATCGGGATCCTTCGCTCAACTCTTCGCGAAGCCGGGTATGGCGGCTGTAGCAGCCCGCCGAATCCCTCGGCGACGCCATGGAAATCTGGCGGAACACTCGATGTAATTCGCGGCAACGACTGGGGAGCTCCCCGGCCGACCGTCCCGGTGGTCTTTCCCGGAAACGGCGCAACCACCAGCCTCACGCGATTTGTGGCCGAAACGCCCGACCCCCGCATTGACTGCGGGTGGAACGGACAAACCGTCGGACTCCCCCTGCTGGCACTAATGCCGGCAGGAGTATCCAGCGCCACTGCATCGCTCACCGGACCCACCGGGCCGATCCCGACGTGCGTCCTGCATGCCTCCAATACCTCGGGGACGGCTAGCTCGATCCTTGGGGGCGACAACGCCGTCATCGTGATGCCGAACGCCCCACTTGCGGC
>JAHRVJ010000239.1 GCA_019090765.1 Ilumatobacteraceae bacterium | reverse complement strand
GCGACCGCCTCCTTGTCAGAATCTGCGCACCGCATCGCCCGGCAAACGCATGCCGCAGTCGAGCGCGCCGACGAGCGACTGAACATGAGCGTCGAACGAATCTCGATGCTCGCCCCCAGCGCACTCCTTCGAGCCGACCAACAGCTCAGCGCAACCACGAAACAGCTCTTCTCCAGGGCAGCAGCTGTGGCTCAGCGAGCAAACGACCGCCTCGACGTGGCCGCTGCGCGTGCAGCAGCTTTCGACCCCACACTGCAGCACGCCCGTGGATGGTCAATCACGCGGCGCGCTGATGGAACGGTGATTCGTGCCACAACCGAGGTCGCATCGGGCGAGCAGCTCGTCACATCAGTTGCCGACGGCACAATCATCAGCACGGTCACCGCCTCCCAAACTGATCAACCCTCCGACAGCAAACCGCTAGCACCCACCTCACCTTCACCAAAGGAATGACAGCAATGGCCGAAGATGCCCCCGGATACACCCTCGCGCTGACTGAACTCGACTCGATCCTGCGCGAACTCGAAGGTTCAGATGTCGATGTCGACCAGCTTGCGGATCGAGTCGCCCGGGCCTCGGAGCTGATCACCTTGTGTCGCACGAAGATCAGCGCAGCCCAACTCCGTATCGAACAGGTAACTGCCGAACTCGACGCCTCGCCCGACCCAAGCACCAAAGAGCGCTGAGCGACACCATGTCCACCGAGACGCGCGCAGCTACAGGCCAGTAGCATCGCGCCGTGCCAGGTTCACCGCCACCGAGCCTCGAACTGATCGTCGATCGTGTCGACGAGCGCCTAACCGCTCTGCTCAATACCGAGCGCGACCGCTGGGCGGCGTTGAACCCTGAGCTCGGTCACCCAATCGATGAGATCGCCCGACTGGTGATGTCGGGTGGCAAGCGGCTGCGTCCAGCATTCTGCCATTGGGGCTACGTAGGTGCCGGGGGTGGGACCGGCGATCAGATCGATATCGACGCCGGGGGTGCGCTCGAACTGATGCATGCCATGGCCCTCTTCCACGATGACGTCATGGATGACGCCGCCACCCGGCGCGGGCAACCAACAACGCATTCGCTTTCCGCAGCCGAACACGCCCGCGAGGCCTGGGCGGGAGAATCGCGCAGATTCGGCGAGGGCGTCGCGATACTCGTTGGCGACCTTGCCTTCGTCTACGCCGACCAGCTGTTGGAAGGCGCACCGGTGGCGGCAACACGAGTGTGGAATGAGCTGCGAATCGAGCTCAACATCGGCCAGTACCTCGACATCGTCGGTTCTGTGCAGCGCCTGCGAAGCGTTGAAAAGGCCGAACAGATCTCGCGCTACAAGTCGGGCAAGTACACGATCGAGCGACCGTTGCATCTGGGCGCCGTGCTGGCTGCCCCCGATGACGCCGACGTGTTGGTGCCTGCACTGAGCGCCTATGGGTTGCCGTTAGGCGACGCATTCCAGATGCGCGATGACGTGATGGGTGCCTTTGGTGATGCAGAGACAACCGGCAAGCCCGTTGGCGGCGACCTTCGCGAAGGAAAGCCGACTCCGTTGCTGGCACGCGCTGTCCAAGCCGCGACACCCGCACAGCTCGAAATGCTCGATCTCGTTGGTGATACGAAAATGAGTGACACCACCGTCGCGAACATCCAGCAAGTGATCGTCGACACGGGTGCGCTTGACGAACTCGAACGACACATCTCCGAGCTCACCGAGATTGCCGTCGCATCGCTTGAGGCAGCACCGATCACCGAGATCGCGAAGACCGAACTTGTTGCGCTCGCGGAATACGTCAGCTCACGCAGCGCGTGAGCTGATAGCCCGGCGATAGCATCGCGACCCGCGCCTTGCGCTGCGCCCAGATAGCTCAGTCGGTAGAGCAACGCATTCGTAATGCGTAGGTCAGGGGTTCAATTCCCCTTCTGGGCTCGACATCACTCACGCGCTGCATCTGAGACCATGATGACGTTCCTCGGGCCGGGCGGGGAGCTTGCCGACGCGGTCGAGGATGGCGTGAACCAAGTGGTCGACGGTGACGGCGTTTCCGGATCGGCTGGGGTCGGCGATAACTCACCCGGAATGGGTGCGCAGATCGACACGGACCCCTCCGACGGCAGCCATGATGTATCCATCGATGGTTCGTCGGGTTTGGCGTCAGCGATCTTTCGGGCGGTGGCGCGCAAGCCACTGGAACTAACTTGGCCGAGGATGGGGTCTCTACGACGAGACCGACCCTTGACGCTGACGCGACGACGGACATAGCGCCGCTGGCAGCGTCGGGACTCATGTCAATTCTGGTGACCTTGGTTCCACTGTCTCACTCGTGGGTGATGCCGAGAAGGAGGTCTATCTAGCTGGCCTCGATGCCGGGGAGACCGCCGCGGGCAACCTCCTGGATGCCTCGGATATCGCCGACTTCGACCTTGGTGCCGGCGGTGGCTGGACCGAGGCGGACCCGATGCTGAACTCCGGTGGAGGGGATCAAGGCCTAGGCGGCTCCGGTTCCTCTGGTCAGAGTGGCCCCGGTGACGGCCTCGACTTCGGGGACGGCGTCAACGTGGAGAGCTTCATCGAGGGAGTCGAGGACGGACTCGGCGACCTAGCGGAAGACGCTGAGGAGGACTGTGAGGAGGCGACCGGGCTCGATATCGACCTGCCGCTTTAACCGACGTGGTCCGGTGAATCACCCTTTGACTCCCTGAATCACCCAATGCCGTCCGCCGCGAGACACTCAAACCCGGCTCTAAGCCAGGCGTCTGCGAGGTCCGCGTCGTCGCGTGATCAGCAGAGCCGCGTGCGGTCGATCAAGCAGGACAAGATTGCTCGAACGCCGATCCCTCAGCTGTCGATCACCGGCAACGGCTTACCTCACACCCATAATAGTACGTATAGGGCGAGAGTTTGGGCATCGCTGTAAGCTCGTGCATTAACTTCTATGTAGTTTCGACCTTTAGCCAAATAGTACATACAAATCTAGGTACTCATTCATCGCTCTTGCGACAGTTGGCTATAGGAACCTATAATTGTGTGTATGGCTATCCGGGAAAGTACCAGTCGGCGAACGACCGACGAATGGGAGGGTCACATCGGTGCACAGGTCCGAAGTC
>JAHRVJ010000238.1 GCA_019090765.1 Ilumatobacteraceae bacterium | reverse complement strand
CCAAGAAGAAGGCGGTAGCGAAGAAGAAGGCTCCCGCGAAGAAGAAGGCGGTAGCGAAGAAGAAGGCTCCCGCGAAGAAGAAGGCGGTAGCCAAGAAGAAGGCTCCTGCCAAGAAGAAAGCCCCCGCAAAAAAGCGCTGAGGCACTGAAAATCGATTATCAGGAACGGGGGACCCAATGGGTCCCCCGTTCCGCGTTTGGCTAAAACCCGACGTGGATCAAAGATCGCGAATTGCCTTGAACACCTCGGCTGCCTTCATTTCGTAGTCGGATCCGAGGTCACCCAACCTGGTACGGATGCGCTGCTCGAAGGCGGCGAACTGTTCGTCATCGATGGCGTTCATCGTTGACTCGAACTGGCTCGCGTGCGCCGCGAGTGCGCTCAGCTTCACGGTGACTGCCTCACTGACATCTTCCACATGGTCTGGCTCCTCTGCCTCCCACAACAACAGCAAGTCGGGCCGGTACGGGTCGAGGCCCTGCTCCTTGAAGAAGTGAGGATCGCGAGCAGCGACCACTCCCTCGCAAGCCAGTAATCCTGCATGTCGATGATCAGGATGCAGGCGATACCGCTTCCACGGGTCGTGGCCCAGCACAACTTCGGGCTGTAACTCGCGAATTGCCCGAGCGACCTCCCCCCGAGCGCGCAGGTCGCTAGTGAGCTCACCGTCGACGTACCCCAAGAAACGCACCTCCCCTGCAGACGCTCCCGCCAGTCGGGTGGCGGCCAGTCGTTGCTCCTCCTGGCGCCGCTTGGCCAACCCCTGAACATCGACATCGGGGTCCCACGTGCCTTTGGAGCCGTCGGTGCAAACGAGGTGATGGATGGTGCAACCGTTGGCGGCCCACTTGGCAAGCACCCCTCCACACCCGAATTCGATATCGTCAGGGTGGGCGCCGATGGCCAATGCCGACGATGGCGTTTCGATGTTGAAGGTCGCTCTGATCGCTACTGCTGTCGCTGGTTGGCCGGGATCGTTGGCAGCCATTTGGGAAGCACCTCGCTAACTAGTGGATGGGCAAGATCGCGTGCTGTGTCGAGATCCAAGGAGAGGTCCGGATCGGCGCGCACCTCAACCTCAGTTGTACCGAAGGCCATCGCTTGGGCCAGGTGGCGATCGAATGATCCAGCGCCGTACGAGGCTCGCAGCGCGGTCGCGGCCGGAAACGACATCACGTTTGTGCCGTCACGTCGCAGATCTGGAACGAGGGTGATGCACCCCTGGCGGGCGACCTGGGGCAAGGCCTCTGGGCGAGCGAGGTCGGCGTGGGAGACAGTGATGTGGTTGAAGTTCTGCTCGACGATCTTGCCGATGCCGTCGTCGACGGCACCGTTGAGCCCAAGATTTTCTCCCCACAGCACTTCAGCTCCGTGGGCCTCGGCCCATTCGGCTACCTGCGGGTCGTCGCAGGCGACGTACGTGGGGATATCGGCGACGACATCTAGCACGCGCGTTGCCAGCCACTCAGCGAGCCGCGCACGGTCATCGTCGCTGATCACGCCTGCCAGGCGACCCTTGGCAGCCGTGAATCTCTTAACGGGGACCAACACGGCGAGACGCACGTCGGGCACTGTACGCGCCGTTCGTCCATCGCGCGTAGGCGGTCCCGTCGCTGGTCAGAACTATGGTGGCGTACACGATGAGCGGAGGACAGTAATGGTGTTATCGGGGATCAGAGTTGCGGTCATCGGCGCAGGTTCGTGGGGGACCACGGTGGCCGCGCTGGCGAGTGTCAACACCAACACCGTGTTGTGGGCGCGCCGAAGAGTCCTCGCCGATCAGATCAATGAGACGCACGTCAACGCGGATTACCTTGAGTCGTTCACCTTGCCGGAGGAGCTGACTGCAACCGACTCGCTGTCCGACGCCGTGGTGGGCGCTGATGTAGTTGTGATGGCCGTTCCGTCGCATGGGTTTCGCGACGTCGCGATTGAGGTTGCGCAACTAATCCGACCGTGGGTTCCCATCGTCACGCTCTCAAAGGGCATTGAACGGACCACCCTCAAGCGGATGAGCGAGGTTGCGCGGGAAGTAGTCCCCGGGCATCCGGTGGCAGTCATGACAGGGCCCAACCTGGCCAAAGAGATCCTGGCTGGGCAACCTGCCGCCAGCGTTGTCGCGATCGACGACCCAACGATCGCCATCGAGTTGCAGCGAATTTTTAGTAGCCCCACCTTGCGTGTCTATACGAACAGCGATGTTGTGGGCTGTGAAGTAGCCGGTGTAGTCAAGAACGTGATCGCAATCGCCGCGGGCATGGCCGAGGGGATGGGCTTTGGTGACAACACGCGGGCCACTTTGATTACCCGAGGGTTAGCCGAAATGACTCGGCTCGGAGTCGCGATGGATTCTGATCCAGTCACTTTCTCTGGCCTGGCGGGCATCGGTGACCTCATCGCCACATGCTCATCAAAGCAGAGCCGCAACAACATGGTCGGGCTTCAACTCGGGCAAGGTCAATCGATCAAGGAGATCCTTGCCGCAACGAAGATGGTGGCCGAGGGCGTAAAGTCCTCCCCGAGCGTGCTTGACCTAGCACGCCAGCATGGAGTGGAAATGCCAATCACCGAGCAGGTGGTTGCGGTGTGCCACGACGATCTCCCGGCTCGCGATGCGTTGGAAGCGCTGATGCATCGGAGCAGCAAGAGCGAATTCGAAACGTGAACTCATCCACCACCAACCTCGTCGACCAAGCAAGCCCCCGATGGCAAGATCAGCCCATCGCGTTGGGGGTCACCGGGCTTCCTTGCCGTGCCTCAGTGTCGGCGTGGGGAGATGTCACCGCATATCTTGACTCCGGCGCCACCCCTACTCTGAAATGGCATGTCGCGGCCGACGATCGGTGGCATGTTCCGAGCGACGAGGCAGCAGTTCGGCAGCACCGCATCGACGGAACTCCGGTCGTTGAAACCAGGCTGCGGATACCCGATGGTGATGCTGTGCAGCGCGTTTGGTCGGTGGCTGACCACGGTGGCCTCACGATCATCGAAGTCGAGAACGAATCGCCGCTGCCGTTCGCCGTGGCGTTTTCTGGACTAGAAGTACTAACCGAGCGCCCGGTGGCCGATGTCCCGGTGCAGGGCATTGACCTACCCGCTGACGCCATCGTCCTACCCGTTGGGCATCACGCATCAATTCGTGTCGCCATCGCTCACGGGCCAGCGCCTTCCCCAAGCGGCCAGTTGCAGCCAGTTGCTGGTGCACTCGCAGTAGCTCGAGGATGGTTGACGGTTGCCCACGGGGCGAGCCGACTTGTGCTCCCAGATTCTGGGCTCGTTGACAGTGTTGTTTCGGCGCGCTGCGATCTGTTGCTCAACGGGCCGGTCAACCCCGAAGCCGACACTGTGGGGTTTCTCTTCGATGTCGCCGAACTTGGTCGCCTTGGCGACAACGCGGATGCCTGGATGCCCGAGATTGTTGAACCTGTTGCTCGTATCGCCCGCACGGACACACCCGAAACTGATGCAGCACTACGAGCTTGTGAGCGACTCGCAGTTCTGGCCGATGATGACCGGGCGGCCGGGGACATCAAACGTCTGCTTCGCCGTCGTCAGCGGGATTTCGAGCGCAAGGGAGCAACCAAAGGTGCGCAGCTGAGCTCGTTCTCGGAGGTTCGGCGGGGAGCGTCGGCTGGCAGATTCGTAGTCGAGGTTGAGAGGTTGCTGGCCACGGGTTCTGAGTTGCTTCCCGTAGGGATTCCGCGCTCCTGGTTAGGCGCAAACTTCGAGGTTCACGGCATTCCAACGGGTGACCGATCCACGGTGTCATATGCCGTGCGCTGGCACGGTGACCGTCCGGCCGTGCTGTGGGAACAGCATGGGGGATCGCGCCTCCTAAAGGCGCCTGCGGTTGATCCCGATTGGTCGTCGGCTGAGTCCTCCGGGGAGGCGTTGTGGGCTGCGCCACCACGGCCCAAGACCATCGCCGTCAGCGCCGATCCCGATGAGCGTTGACCAGCTCGCGCCGCGCCGCCGAACCAGGTCCAGGAGCCGGGCGCCGACGCGTGAGATTGAGAAACAATTGTGGGCGAGTGGGCACGAAGTCATCGCTGGTATTGATGAGGTCGGTCGCGGCGCATGGGCCGGGCCGCTGACAGTGGGCGCGGCGATTCTGCCGCGCGACTCGCGGGTCAATGGAGTTCGCGATTCGAAGCTGCTTTCCGAGACTAGGCGGGAGGACCTGTTCGACCGGCTGGCCGAATGGTGTGTCACGTGGGCGGTGGGGTCGGCGAGCCAGCAAGAGTGCGATCACCTCGGAATGTCGGCTGCCCAGAAGCTCGCCGCGCGGCGCGCGGTGGAGGGGCTCGACATCGCTCCCGATGTTGCCGTCACAGATGGCAAGTGGGACTTTGTTTCACCTTCGGTACCAGCGGTAGAGATGGCGGTGAAGGCTGATTTGCGATGCCTGAGTGTGGCTACTGCGAGCATTCTGGCCAAGGTCGTTCGCGACCGCGAGATGCGTGACCAAGCCGAGCATTTCCCGCACTGGTCGTTTGATACGAACAAGGGGTACCCATGCCCGATTCATAAGGCCGCGCTCGCTGGCT
>JAHRVJ010000237.1 GCA_019090765.1 Ilumatobacteraceae bacterium | reverse complement strand
GTCGTCGCGATTCAAGCCTGCGGTGTCTGCCACACCGACCTGCACTACCGCGAAGGCGGAATCAACGATGAGTTTCCCTTCTTGCTCGGTCATGAGGCCGCTGGCCTCGTTGAATCGGTAGGTGATGACGTCACCGAAGTGGCCGTCGGCGACTACGTCATCTTGAACTGGCGGGCGGTTTGCGGCCAGTGTCGTGCTTGCCGGCGAGGCGAACCGCAATACTGCTTCGACACACTCAACGCGACGCAGAAAATGACCCTCGCCGACGGCACCGAGCTGTCGCCAGCACTCGGAATCGGAGCGTTCTGCGACAAGACTCTGGTCGCAGCAGGACAGTGCACCAAAGTCGACTCTGCAGCACCAGCGGCAGCTGCCGGTCTACTTGGTTGCGGCATCATGGCGGGCCTCGGGGCCGTGATCAACACCGCTGGCGTTACACGCGGCCAGTCGGTCGCGGTGTTCGGCTGCGGCGGCGTTGGCAACGCAGCAATCGCCGGAGCTCAGCTCGCCGGCGCATCAACGATTATCGGAATCGACATCGACGATCGCAAGCTCGAAGCGGCAACACAATTTGGGGCGACCCACGTTTGTAACTCCAAGAACACCAACCCAGTTGAGTTCGTGCAGTCGGTCACCGGCGGATTCGGCGCCGACGTTTGCGTAGAGGCCATTGGCAACCCAGCCGTCTACAAGCAAGCCTTCGAAGCACGTGATCTGGCCGGAACGGTGGTGCTCGTGGGAGTGCCCACGCCCGAGATGACCATCCAACTTCCGTTCATCGAGCTGTTCGGCCGAGGTGGTGCCCTCAAGTCATCCTGGTATGGAGACTGTCTTCCGTCACGCGACTTCCCGATGTTGATCGACCTCTACTTGCAGGGGAGACTCGATCTCGACAGATTCGTGTCGGAGACAATCGACCTCGGCGATGTCGAAGAGGCGTTCCACAAGATGGAACGCGGCGACGTACTACGCAGCGTCGTCGTTCTATAGGCATAGGGCCACCAACCATGAGCATCGAACTAGTTACCACCGACGGAATCTTTACCCTCGACGGCGGCGAGTGGGAAGTCACCAACAACATCTGGATCGTCGGCGACGACAGAGAGGTCGTCGTGTTCGACGCCGCGCACGATCATCAGCCAATCGTGCAAGCCATCAACGGCCGAAGAGTTGCCGCGATCGTCCTCACCCACGGCCACAACGACCACATCAACGCGGCGATTCCGTTACGCGACGCGGTCGATGCCCCCATCTTGTTGCACGCCAGCGACCGCATGTTGTGGGACACCGTGTGGCCCAACGATGCTCCTGACGGCGACCTCAATCCAGGCAGCCCAATCAAGGCCGGAGGGCACCAGCTAGATGTGCTCCACACGCCCGGCCACTCTCCGGGATGTTGCAGTTTCCACGACGCCGGTTCCGGAGCTGTCTTCAGCGGCGACACGCTATTTTGCGGTGGCCCGGGTGCTACCGGGCGTTCGTTCAGCGACGAGCCGACAATCCTGCGATCCCTCCTCGACATTCTCCTCGCGCTCCCCAACGAAACAATCGTGCACACGGGCCACGGCGACTCCACGACGATCGGTGCCGAGCGGGCGGGGGTCCTCGATCGTGCCGCCGAACTCGGCATCTAAGGCCAGGTTGTGCCTCCGATAGCCACGCCAATCACCGGCGTCATCCAGCATTACGATTGGGGAGACCACGAGTTCATCCCCAAACTGCTCAATCAACAGCCCGACGGCCGGCCCTGGGCTGAGCTATGGCTCGGGACCCACAAGAACGGCCCCGCCCACCTCGCCAAAGGCGCACCGCTTGCTGACCTCACCGGAGAGCTTCCTTTTCTCCTCAAGGTGCTGGCCGCTGAGCACCCGCTCTCGCTCCAAGTACACCCTTCGGCCGAACAAGCCGTCGACGGTCACCGTCGCGGCGTATACCCCGACGCGAACGCCAAGCCGGAACTGCTCTGTGCGCTGACACACTTTGAAGCGCTATGCGGCGTGCGGCCAGTAGCGGGCTCGGTCGAAATATTGAACAATCTCGGTTGCCACGACCTTGCCGCGACGCTCCGCTATGCCGGCCCGCAGGAAGTGATCACCGATCTGTATCGAGGCGCTGCCGATCCCGCCCGGTACATCGCGGCCTGCGGCACAAGTGACCTCCCCGAAGCTCGATGGATCCGGAAGCTGAATGAGCGGTACCCGGGCGACCCGAGCGTTGCAGTGGCCCTGCTCCTGAACTACGTCACACTGGTTCCTGGTGAAGCTCTCCACCTCACAGCTGGCAACCTCCACGCATACCTCGGAGGCGTCGGAATCGAACTAATGGGCGCAAGCGACAACGTGGTCCGGGGCGGGCTCACATCCAAGTTCGTGGACGTAGAGGAACTACTAACCATTGTCGACCTCACTCCCCTCGTCGAACCGGTCATGACCGCCGCCGCCAAGACCGGCCGCTACCCCCTGCCCGAAGCGGGATGCGAACTCGTGCGTGTCGAAGCCGGCGGCTCCCACACCTCAACGGGCCACGAGCTTGCACTCAGCCTCGACGGAACAGCGAGCTACCTACCTGTCGGCTCAACGTATTCGCCGACCGACACCAGCTACGTCGTCGTCAGCACGCCACCAGCAAAATAGGTCAGGCTCCGCCGGCTGTCGCCTTGCGGATCTCCACGATCTTCTCGGCGGAGTGGTTCGCGTCGCTGCCCTGATCGTCGAGCAAGCGAGCACGATCCCTCTCGGCCTCACGGGCAGCCTTCACCAAATCGACCCGCGCCAGCGCGGCCTCGACACCGTGCTCGGTAATGAACTCTGCCCATTCGACTAACTGATCAACCATCTCGTCTTCGGGTACCACCGCGACGTTTTGGCCCTTCACGAAGAGGTGGCCCCGGCTGTTGCCCGCCGCAATGCCCAGATCGGCATCCCGCGCCTCGCCCGGCCCATTAACGACACAGCCCATTACCGCAATCTGCAGAGGCAGTTTCCGGTCCTCGAAGGCCTCCATCGCCCGATTGGCAATCTCGATCACGTCAACTTCGGCTCGGCCGCATGACGGGCACGCGATGAGATCAACGTTCTTCCGCTCACGCAGCCCCAGTGCCTCCAGCAACTGTCGGCCGGCGCGCACCTCCTCGACCGGATCAGCAGTGAGCGAATAGCGAATCGTGTCGCCGATGCCTTCTAGTAAGAGCGTGGCGATACCCGCCGTTGCTTTGACGAGCCCGGCCGGCGGAGGGCCGGCTTCGGTAACGCCGAGGTGCAGCGGATAGTCAGTTACTTCGGACAACTGCCGATACGCCTCAACCATCAACGGCACACTCGACGCCTTCACCGAAATCTTGATCAGGTCGAAGCCGACCTCATCGAAGTAGCCGATTTCATGTTTAGCGGACTCGACCATTGCCTCGGGCGTCGCCCCACCGTATTTCTCGTACAACGCCGGGTCGAGCGAACCAGCGTTCACACCGATGCGAATAGGGATGGCGCGGTCACGTGCCTCAGTCGCCACAGCTCGAATGTGATCGGCACGTCGAATGTTGCCCGGATTCAGTCGTAGGCCTTGGACCCCCGCCTCCATCGCCGCGAGCGCCATCTTGTACTGATGGTGAATGTCAGCGATGATCGGTACCGGTGACCTCGGCACAATCTGCGCCAGCCCCTCGGCTGCGGCAGTTTCATTGCAGGTGCAACGCACGATGTCGGCACCCGCAGCGGCGAGCGCGTAGATCTGCTGCAGAGTCCCGTCGACGTCGGCCGTCTTGGTGATCGTCATCGACTGAACGGTGATCGGGGCTCCACCGCCCACGGGAACATCGCCGACAAAAATCTGGCGGGTCGTACGACGAGGAACTGCCGTGCTGTCAACTTCCACGGAGAAGTTCCGTCAGCCGATCGGTTCGGTGATATCGAGATACAAGCCTGTAAACATCAGCATCGACAGCACCACAATCACTGCCATCGCAAAGGGCATCAGTCGCTCGACGTCGGCAAAATAGCGCTTCTTCGAGTCTCCCCGCCATTCCCGAAATCGCTCGTAGATCGCAATCGCCGCATGCCCACCATCGAGCGGCAACAGCGGCAACATGTTGAACACCCCAACAAAAATATTCAACACCGCGAGCAGGTAAAGCACGCCGCCGAGACCCGACGAATCGCCAACATCGTCGGAAACCGTAGCTACTCCGTAGAGCGTGGTCGGCCGGCTCGATAGGTCGTCGTTCGACCCAGTCAGGTGGCCGACAATGCTGACAGGGTTGAGCACCTTCACGATGCCCTGCGTTGACTCCCACGACACGGGGAAAATATCAGTAACTGAGTTGACCGCGGCGGACGGGATGTTGTGTTGTTCGTAGAGTGCTGGGCTGTATGAACGCACCCCTAGCAATGCCGTACCGAACAGTGGACTGTCTTCGGCGGCACCAGTATTGGCACCAAGGCCGACCGGCACAGTGAGTGTCGCTCCATCACGGATCACGACAACGTCAACGATTTCACCGGGAGCAAAACTGCGCACTGTTTCGCCAAGTTCGACGGGAGACGTGACGGCGATACCTCCGACCGACACGATTTCGTCGTCATCCAGAATCCCAGCCTGAGCAGCGGGCAGCTCGGTGGCCGCTGCCGCGACAATCACCCGCGGCTCATCTTGCGCGGTGATTTCACCTTGGGTGGAGTAGACGGCAAACAGCAGCACGATCGCGATCAGAATGTGCATGATTGACCCTGCCGAGATCACCAGCAGACGCTTCGGGAAGCTCTGCTGCCGGTAGGAGCGTCCCTCGTCTTCAGGCTCGACGTCGTCCATTCGGTTCATGCCAATGATCCGGACAAACGCACCCAATGGGATTGCGCGCACGCCGTACTCGGTTTCACCGCGGCGGAAGCTCCACAGACGTGGACCAAAGAACAAGAAGAACTGCGTGACCTTCATCCCGGTCCATCGGGCGGTCATGAAATGGCCAAGCTCATGGAGGAAGATCGACAACACGACCCCCACCACAAAGATAAAGATCCAGACATTGACGAACGCCAGCCACACGAACAGGCCCGCGAGCGCCGCCATTGCCAACATGCCACGCCATCCGCCAGCCAGCTCATCGTCACCGTTCTCGCGTACTGCGCCACCAGCGACGATCTCGCTCTTCATGCGGTCAACGCGGTTCGGCGGCGCGAAGCCAGATTCGGGGGTAGTTGCCAACTGATCAGCAGAAGTCAGCTGATCTTCGGGCGCTTTCTGATCGGTCATTGTGTAGACACCACTACTTCGAAAGGATCTCAGAAGCGATCCGCCGAGCCTCTGCATCGGCCTGAATCACATCTTCGACTGTATGGGGGGTTGCACCATCATGCACTGCCATCACATCAACACACACGTCAGGGATGGCATTCCAAGCCAATTTTCCTGTTAAGAATCCGTCAACAGCAACCTCGTTGGCAGCGCTCAACCACGCCGGGCCAGTACCGCCCAAGCGACCGGCCGCATACGCCAAGTCAAGACACCGGAAGGTCCTCCGGTCGGGGGGTTCGAAGTCGAGCCGGGACAAAGTGGACCAATCGATCTGACCAAAGGGGCTATCGATTCGGTCCGGGTACCCGAGTGCATACCCAATTGGCAGACGCATGTCGGGCATGCTCAACTGCGCGATGGTCGATCCGTCGTTGAACTCGACCATCGAGTGAATCACCGACTGCGGGTGGACAACGACGTCGATCTGGTCGTACGGCGTGCCATACAGTTCGTGTGCCTCGATCACCTCGAGGCCCTTGTTCATCAGGGTGCTCGAGTCGACCGTGATCTTCGGACCCATCTTCCAAGTTGGGTGCTCGAGCGCGGACGCGACTGTAACCAATGCCAGCTCAGCCGCAGTTCGACCTCGGAACGGGCCTCCGCTCGCCGTCAGCAGCAGCCGTGAAACCTCTCGACCATTGTCGAAAGAAGACCGCAGGCACTGGTGGAGCGCACAATGCTCGCTGTCGACCGGAACCAACTCCGCGCCCGGAGTGGAGCGCAACGGTTGCACCACGGGGCCGGCGGCGATGAGGCTTTCCTTGTTCGCTAGCGCAAGCCGCTTCCCGCTCCTCAGTGTCTCAATGGTCACCGCGAGCCCGGCAAAGCCCACGACACCATTCACCACGATGTCGGCTGGACCCACCAGGTCAGCGGAGTCGGCACTAACCGTCGTCAGCGGTAGGGCTTCGATCACCTCGCGGCGGGCGTGGTCGTCGGCGACCACGACTACTGCTGGTTTGAATTCAAGCGCCTGCTCAAGGAGCAGTTGGGTCGATCTTCCGGCCCCCAGCGCAACAATTTCGTAAGCACCAGGCCGACGCTCGTTTTCGGCGCGCACGACATCGAGAGTCTGGGTGCCGATTGAGCCGGTGGAGCCAGCAATGGCAACCCGTGTGGGCTCCATGGTCCCTCAGGTGCCGATGCACCCGCGGTGATCGAAGGTCACAGCGCGGTCCACGGTTCAACAACAAGCATCAAGTAGTAGACAGCAGGCAACGCGAACAGGAAGCCATCGAAGCGATCCAGGACACCGCCGTGACCGCGAACGATCGTGCCGAAGTCTTTCACATCAAGATTTCGCTTGAACATGCTCTCAGTAAGGTCACCGAGCGGCGCGGCGGCCGAAATGACGATGCCCAGCATTAGTAGATGGCTGGTGCTCGACCATGTGTCGCTGAGGTCTTGCATGCCGATGATCAGCATCACCATCAACGTCAGAATGGTGCCACCAAGGAAACCTTCAACCGACTTGTTCGGGCTGATCCAGCCACGCAGCGGTGTACGGCCGAATGCAGTACCGACGAAGTAGGCACCGACATCGTTTGCCACCACGCCAATCGCGAGCAATACCAAAGTGTCGGTCCCCCAAGGTGTTCCCGACCCGAACGTGGACCAACGAAGGATGAGCGCCGCGAAAGATCCGAGCAAGCCGACCCAGACAATGCCCAGCATGGTGATCGCCATGTTGGGCATCGGACCAACCTCGATGCTGTCGG
This sequence comes from Ilumatobacteraceae bacterium, assembly GCA_019090765.1. GTDB lineage: Bacteria > Actinomycetota > Acidimicrobiia > Acidimicrobiales > Ilumatobacteraceae > Sva-07. The sequence continues at coordinate 12,277 of JAHRVJ010000237.1, read as the reverse complement.
CGCCAACAAAACCCGCTGCACCAGCAAAGAAAGCGAACGCCAACACCAGCGGCAGCGCCGTTTCACCAACCCAGTAGGCCGCAAGTGGAGCGGCGACACATGCGGCGACTCCCACGGCCACTGTGGGCCGATAGCCCTTCTCGGTGACCTTAGAGAAGTACTCAACCGCAGCGAGACCGAGCGCGACGGTTACGAATGCAACGGCGCCCGCAGGACGCCACATTGACAACGCAAGAAACGCCGCCGCGAGAACCAGACCCGTCGCGACGGCAACTGGAAGGTTCCGACCGTCGGCCGCGGGTACCGCGCCAGCAGCACTAGGAGGGCGTTGTGGCGCCCCGCCACGACGTTTGGGGTCGGGACGACGCGGCATGCCCGATGGGTCAGTGCCAATCGTGATCCGGGCAGGTTCGCGAGGCGCAGCAACAACGTCTTGGGTAGTCGTCGCCGCGGCTTCAGCAGGTACCTCGACATCATCTTCGGTCGGATCGGCGTCGTGCCATGTCAACTCACCCGTGGGATCTTGTGGCGCCTCGCCAGCGGCAGGCTCGCTGTCGGCGGCGCCGCCATCGGGCACATCAGAGCTAAACGAAGACCAGACATCGACATCGTCAGCTGAGTCTTCAGACTCGGCGGCCGGGGGAATGGCCGGTGCTTCACCCGTAGGCGCCTCAGTCCAATGGGGCATTGATCCGGTGTCGTCACCCCCGAAGCTCAGAACCTCCGATTCACCAGATGATTGACGGGCTGAATCGCTGGAACGATCGCTCGAACGGGTCACCGGTTGCTCCGATGTAGCGCCGAACAGGGGGCCACCGAATTCGCCATCGCCGAAGGCGTCCATCTCGCTCTCCAAGCGCCCCGGTCGCCGCCGCGCTGCGCTCTCGTCACCCTCGTCGGGCCGCTGAGTGTCGTCGCTCATCTTGTTACCTTTCCCCTACGTTCGTATGCCGAGCAGTTCCTGAGCCACTCATACTTCGAGCAACTCCCGCTCTTTGCGTCCCAGAGCCGCGTCGATGTGCTCAACATGGTCGTGAGTCACCTTCTCCATCTCTTTCTCGGCACGCTCAAGTTCATCGGCGGAAATGTCGCCGCCCTTCTCAGCTGTTTCCATGGTCTTACGGGCATCGCGACGTGCGCTACGCACAGCGATGCGGCCGTCCTCAGCCATTGCCTTGACGACCTTGACGTACTCACGCCGACGCTCCTCGGTGAGCTGAGGAAGCGACAAGCGAATCACGACTCCATCGTTATTCGGGGATACGCCTAGATCGCTATCGCGGATTGCCTTCTCAACTGCCTCCAACGTGCCCCGATCGTGAGGCTTGATCAAAAGCTGACGGGCTTCGGGCACCGATATCGATGCAATCTGCTGCAAAGGCACCGGCGCGCCGTAGTACTCGACACTGATTCGTTCAACCAGTGACGGTGTGGCTCGTCCAGTACGCACGGTGGCAAACTGCGACTGCGTGTGCTCGACAGCCTTGTCCATCTTGTCCATTGCTTCGAGAAGCGTTTCATCGATCACGGGGCCAGCGTAACCAGACCGACCCAGACCAGGGAACCAATCGCCAAGGTCTCGCCTGCCAAGCTCTCCCAAACGCCTACAACTCGTGGATCAGAGTTCCTTCCGATCCGCCCTGCACAATGCTGCGAAGCGAGCCCGGCTTCGACATATCAAACACAACAATCGGGATGTCATTGTCACGACAGAATGCAATTGCGGTCGAATCCATCACCTTGAGGTTCTTCGTCATCACTTCGAGATAACCAACCTCGTCATATTTTGTCGCACTCCCGTCGGTCCGCGGATCGGCCGAGTACACGCCGTCGACACCCGAATGGGTGCCCTTGATTAACACCTCTGCCTCGATCTCTGCTGCCCGCAGCGCCGCGGCGGTATCGGTAGTGAAGAACGGATTTCCGGTACCCGCAGCGAAGATCACCACGCGCCCTTTTTCGAGATGCCTCACCGCCCGGCGAAGAATGTAGGCCTCAGCAATCCGCGGCATCTCTATCGCCGACTGGACTCGGGTGTCTTGGCCAAGACGCTCGAGGGCATCTTGGAGCGCCAGGGCGTTCATGACCGTTCCAAGCATTCCGATGTGGTCTGACTGTGTCGCATCCATCCCGGTTAGAGCGCCGGTTCGACCGCGCCAGAAATTCCCGCCGCCAACGACGACCGCAACATCAACCCCAAGGTTCTGGCGGAGGTCGATGATCTCAGCAGCCGTGGCTGCAAGGGTCGCTCCATCAAGACCCATGCCCGATTCACCAGCGAGCGCTTCACCGGAAGGCTTGAACACGATCCGCTTCCACCCCGAACCGCGCCCTTGGGCCGATCGCTTTGTGCTCTCACTCATGACTGTCTCCGAACTTCGATTGATTAACCCGCGTCGCCTGAACCAGGCCGAGACGCGACACCGCCGCCGACCGTACTGCACGGTCGGCGGCGGTGTTCAAAAGCGTCTAGCTAGGCAGGAAAGCGCTAGCCAATTTCGACTTGGGCGAAGCCGACGATGGTCGCGTCACCGATGAACTTCGTTACCGACAACTTGTCGTCTTTCGCATACGGCTGATCGAGCAGCGCAACATCCTTATAGAAGCCGTTCAGGCGACCCGCAACGATCTTCTCCATCGCTGCTTCAGGCTTGCCCTCGTTACGAGTAATCGTCTCAAGCGTTTCGCGTTCGGCGGCAACAACATCATCAGGCACGTCTTCACGCTGGAGGTACTGGGGGCGGGCAAAGGCGATGTGCACCGCCACGTCGTGGCCTAGTTCAGCTGAGCCGTTGGCTACTTCGACGAGCACGCCGTTCACGCCGCGGCCACCCTGCAGATGCTGGTAGCTGCCCAGAAGGTTGCCTTCGGTAGCTTCGATCCGCTTGACATCTCCGATGCCAATATTCTCCTTTAGCGTGACTTTTAGCTCCTCAAGTTCAGCGTTGCGTTCGCTGATCGCATCGACACCCTTCTCGGCGACGAGTCGGGCCAAAGCATCGGCCTCCGCTTTGAACTGATCGGACCCTGCAACGAAGTCGGTCTCGCTCTTGAGTTCGACGATCGCGCCAGTGTTGCCCTCAATTACGAGACTGACAACGCCCTGCTTCGCATCACGATCTTCGCGATTCGCGCTAGCTGCGAGACCTTTCTCGCGTAGCCATACTTTTGCGGCTTCGATATCGCCGTCTTTCTCCTCAAGCGCCTTCTTGCAGTCCATCATTCCGGCACCGGTGGCGTCGCGCAGCGCCTTGACATCTTTTGCGGTAAATGCCATCTCGCTCAGCCTTCTGTCTTGTCAGCTGATGCGTCGCCCTCTGCAGGCTCGGCAGCAGCAGGCGCGGGGGCAGCGGCGGCTGGCTCAGTCGCAGCAGGCTCAGTCGCTGCAGGCTCAGTCGCAGCAGGCGCGGGGGCAGCAGGCGCGGGGGCAGCAGCGGGCGCGGCGGCAGCCGGCGCCGCAGCCGGCGCTGGCTCCTTGGAAGCTGCTAGACGAACATCACGATCGGCCTGTGCCTGAGCGGCAGCGTCACGGGCAGCAGCCTGGGCGGTGGCGAACTCGGCTTCTTGCTCGGGTGTGCGTTCGACGGGCGCGGTCGGGGCCGGATTGCGCTTCTGGGCGATAAATCGGCCCTCTTCAACAGCATCGGCGATGACGCGTGCGAACAGACTGTTGGAGCGGATCGCATCGTCGTTGCCCGGGATCGGGTACTGGACAACTTCGGGGTTGACGTTGGTATCAACCACTGCCACCACTGGGATGCCCAGCTTGTTGGCTTCGGTGACGGCGATGTGCTCCTTGTTCGTGTCGAGCACGAAGATCGCATCTGGAGCCTTCTTCATGCTGCGCAGACCGCCGAGGTTACGACGAAGCTTGGTCAGCTCACGATCGAGCAGCAACGCCTCTTTCTTGATCATCGCGTCGAACTCGCCCGATGCCTGCATCCGCTCGTACTCGAGCATCTTGCCGACCCGTTTGGAGATCGTTTCGAAGTTGGTGAGCATTCCACCAAGCCAACGCTCGTTGACATATGGCATCCCGCACTTATCGGCGTAGCTCTTAATCGGATCCTGCGCCTGCTTCTTCGTACCGACAAACAGAATGACGCCGCCGCCAGCAACCAAATCGCGGACGAAACCGTAGCCAGCCTCTACACGGCCGAGCGTTTGCTCAAGGTCGATGATGTAGATGCCGTTGCGCTCTCCGAAGATGAATCGCTTCATCTTCGGGTTCCAGCGCCGTGTCTGGTGACCAAAGTGTGCGCCAGCTTCAATCATTTGGCGCATGGTGATAACAGCCATGATGTGCTCCTCTTGCGGTTCGATCCCACCGGTCGGCGCCGTAGCGACCGCATTTGACCAATGGAACTATGAGATTTCGCTGCGAACAGCGGCCAACCCAGGTGGATCGACGCCTCCACGCTATCGGGGTGACGTGGCGAAGTCGACTGCCCCGCAGCGCAATCGACTCGGCGGGGCTGGCCTGGCAACGCCTCCGGTCGACGGAATCAGACGCGGGCGACCGATGCGGCGGCCCAGGTACGGCGAGGGGTCAACGTATTCGCCGTCAATACGAAGGCCGAAAAAGAACTCCCCCGTCACCACACCTACAGGAACTCCGGCAACAACGACATCGCCCGTTTTGAGACGGGTGCTATCGAGCCGTCCATAGGTGATCTTCCAGCCAGTAGCCATCTGCACAACCACATAACGGGTGTCGACCACCGTGCCGCTGAACGTGACTCGGCCTGTCGCTGCCGAGCGGACTGTTGCCCGGCGATCAAGCGAGAACTCGATTCCCCTGTTGCCAGGACACCACCTGCAGTCCGGCGCACGAAACGGGTCTGACACCGCACCGTCAACTGGGGCGTCCCAACATGGCGACGCAGCTACGACGCCGCCTTCACCGAATCCAAGACCGCCCAGAATCAGCAGTGCGGTCACCCATCGCGCCACTCCAGGAATGCGAAACGTTCGGCTGCGACTCGTCTCGCCAGCAGAGCCTTCGGATTCCGCCATCGCCGCTGTCGACTGAACCTTTGCGATCAGTTTCCTCATCATCACCCTCCATACGCGCGTCAATCTGCTGGGGCGCGCTGGCGCCAAGTGAGGATTCGTCCGAGGACCTATCGAGAAGGGCGCCGCAGCGCCGATGGTTGCGGGTTATCCGACCCCGGCCGAAGTCAAACGGGACCGGAGGTGAAGAACCGACTTGGTATGAATCTGCGATACCCGGCTCTCAGTAACGCCGAGGACTTCGCCAATCTCAGCGAGGGTTAGGCCCTCGTCGTAGTACAGCGAGAGCACAAGCTTTTCCCGCTCGGGGAGCTTCTTGATCTCGGCGCGCATGATCTGACTCAGCTCATTGTCCTCAAGGACCGAAGCTGGCGCTTCCGAACCCGGGCCCTCATCGGCGGCCGGTTCGGTGCCTGCGGCAATAGCCCGGTCGAGTGGCCCAACGGTGGTGCTAGCAATGGCCGACAGCCATCGAGTCAGTTCGCTGCCTGAGATATTGAGTTGGGTTGCCAACTCTTCGTCGGTCGGGCCCCGACCTAGCTTGTGCTCTAGCTCGGAGAACGCTCGCTCAACATTGCGGGCGCGGCTACGAATCGAACGCGGCACCCAATCGAGCTTGCGTAGCCCGTCGTAAACCGCACCTCGAATACGCGGGACGGCAAAGGTCTCGAACTTGACGCCACGTTCAGGATCGAACCGCTCAATCGCGTCGATCAACCCGAACACGCCCGAACTGACGAGGTCGCCAGGGTCAACACTCGACGGGAGACCAGCGCCAACACGACCCGCGACGAACTTGACGACTGGTGAGTAGTGGACAATCAGGTGGTCACGCGCAGCCATGTTTCGGCGGTTCAACCACCGAGTCCACTGCATCTGTAGGTCGGCGTCTTCTGGAACGATACTCATGCTCTGGGGTGGGCCTCGCGATAGGCAGTGGACAATCGCTCGCGGCTTACATGAGTGTAGCGCTGCGTGGTCGCCACATCCGCATGTCCGAGGAGATCTTGCACGGCACGCAAGTCGGCTCCTCCGTCGAGCAGGTGAGTTGCAAAACTGTGTCGAAGCGCGTGCGGGTGAGTGGGGGTCGGCGAGCGACGGTCGACAATCCGCCGAACGTCGCGCGGCGTGAGTTGATTCCCGCGCTCGTTGCCGAACAACGCATCGCCTCGCTCCGGTGGCAATACATCGGCACGAATCGCCAGCCACTTCCGCAACGCTTCAACAGCAGGCTCACTCAGCGGCACGCGCCGCTCCTTGGAGCCCTTACCCCAAACATCTGCTGCGGCAATCGAGAGCATCAACGCTGAGACTTGCAGACTGCACAGCTCTCCAACACGTAGGCCCGACCCGTATAGCAGCTCCAACACCGCGTCGTCACGGAGTCGGCGCCACTCTGGCTCATCCAGAGCAGATGGCTCATCGAGCATGCCCGCCAACTCGCGCTGGTCGAGAACGCGCGGCAAGCGGCCATTTCCGGCCGGAACTGACAATCCGCTGGTGGGGTCAAATTCAGCTCCACCAGCGGCAACCAGCCAGCGGTAATAACGCCTGATCGAAGCCGTCTTACGGGCCATTGTTCGCCGAGCAAGCTGCCGGGTGGTGAGGTGAGCCAAGTAGCGCCTAACGGTGGTGCGCTTTACCTGAGCCGGATCGTTGATCTCGCCGCGTGCACACCACTCGGCGAACGACTGAATGTCGGAGGCGTATGCGGCAACTGTGTTGTGAGACAGTGACGTGAGCGCGCCTGAGAAATCGTCGATGCGCCAAGTGTCCACGAACCAATGATATTGCCCCCGGTACTACGCGGCCGCGGATGGCCGGGCAAATCGCCCAACGCGATGCTCAGGCGAGATCGGCCCACTGGTCGACCGCCTCGAACCATCCACCCGTTTCGCGTAGCCACCCGCCCCGTTCGAGACGGGCTAGACCCATCGCCGTCTCTGCGATCGACATGTCGAACAGGAGGAGCAGGCCTTCGATCGTGCGCGGTTCGCCTCGACATGCTTCGAGCAGACTGAGTTCTTCATCTCGTGGGCGCGGCCGCGAATCGAAGCGAGCCCGACCAGCACGACGCTGATCAAGGCCAAGCGCGACCAGCACATCGGTGACGTCGGTTGCCGGTGTTGCGCCGTCACGCAACAGTTGATTGGTGCCTGCCGACGCACGGCTGTGCAGGGAGCCAGGAATCGCCAAGACCTCAACACCGCGCTCGGCCGCCTCGCGGGCGGTGATCAAGCTGCCACCGCGCTCGCGGCTCTCGACTACGACCACCACCTCGACAAGAGCCGCGAGGATGCGATTCCGCAGGGGGAAGCGGAAAGCATCGGGTTGCGTTCCCGGTGGCCATTCCGAGATCAGGGCGCCCCGCTCGGCAACGGCCGCCCAGAGGTCGGCGTGTTGCCGCGGGTAAGGACGGTCGGGGCCGTTGCCGACGATCGCCACCGGCCTGGAACCCTCAACAGCAAGTGCTCCCCGGTGGGCAGCTCCGTCGATGCCGCGAGCCAAGCCCGAAACGACGACTACCCCGGCCACGGCAAGTTCATACCCGAACTCAGACGCCGTCTCACGCCCGCGTTGTGTGGCATTGCGCGTACCGACAATCCCCACTCGACGCGCATCGAGAACGTCGAGATCCCCCCTCACAAAGAGCGCCGCCGGGCAGCGCGGATCGTCGAGTAGCTGCGCTGGAAACTGAGTGTCACCTGGCATCACAACCGCGACGCCAGCATCGACGCACCGCTGCCAGCTGCGTTCGGGAGTATGGCGCTTCCCTTCAGCCCGCCAACGCGCGGCGAGATCGGGGTACCGAGAAAACAACGAGGCCACCGGCTTGGACACGGCCAGCGCGCCCGTGGCCATGGCAAAGGCCTGTTCAGGTGTCCGCTCGGCGAGCAACCACTTCAGGCGGGCAATGGTCATCTGGTCGAACCCAGCAAGAGCGGCGACGAACCCTCCCGACGGGATCACGCCACACGTCCGATAGCGGACGGTCGGCCGATACTCGCACGCATCCGCAGCGCCATCGCCACGTCTTGTTCGAGCACCACCTCACTCGGTTCGCCACGCAGATCAGCAATCGTCCGCGCCACACGACGCACCCGGTGATAGCCCCGACCGCTGAGACGGTCGTGTTCAATCTCGTGTCTGACCAGTAGCCGCGCCGAAGATTCGAGCGGCGCAAACTGCTCAAGATGAGCCGGGACCAACTCGGAATTGACCCCTCCCTGACGCATCCAGGCGAGATCTCGCGCCGCTGCAACTCGCGCCGCCACTACCGCCGTCGATTCGCCCGGCTGATCGTCGAGCAAGTCATCAACAGCAGGCCGGTTGACATTGACCCGCAGGTCGAATCGGTCGAGCAGCGGGCCAGATATCCGCTGGACATAGCGATTGAGAGCCGCGTCTCCGCACTGACATGCACCGGGGGCTCCCCCACCACAGGGGCAAGGATTCATCGCCCCGACGAGCAGGACATTCGCCGGTAGCTCAGCATGCATCCTCGACCTATCGATCCGAACGGTGCCATCTTCAAGTGGCTGGCGCAGCCCGTTGAGAACCTTCGGTGCAAACTCAGCGATCTCGTCGAGGAACAGCACACCACCATGGGCCAACGAAATCTCCCCCGGGCGCAAGCTGTGAGAGCCACCGCCAATCAGCGCCGCTGCCGAACTCGAATGATGTGGAGCCCTAAAGGGAGCTCGCTGCACGAGGCCCGATGGCGGGAGCGGCGCACCCGCAGCTGAATGCACCATCGTGGCCTCCAACGCCTGCTTCCGACCAAGCAACGGCAACAGCCCCCGCAACCGGGTTGCGAGCATCGTCTTGCCGGCTCCGGGCGGCCCGATCAACAACATGTGATGCGCTCCCGCAGCCGCGATCTCAAGTGCTCGGCGCGCCAACGGCTGACCACGCACCTCAGATAGATCCGACACCGGCTCGTCGGCAACCGGAAGCGGTTCGGGTTCGCGATCTGGCCACGGAAGGTCACCCATGAGCGCCTCGATCACTTCGCGGAGGTGAGCCGCCGGGCGAGTCCGACCGAGGGCAACAACACGGGCCTCCAGTGCCGACCCGATGGGCACCACCAATTCGGCATCCCCCAAGGCGCCAGCCATTGGAGCAACGCCGGGGACCGGTCGCAATGATCCATCGAGCCCCAGTTCACCAATGAACGCTAGGTTCCGCACCGACTCGATCGGAATTGAGCCGCCGGCCACCAGAACCCCGATTGCGATCGCCAGATCGAGCCCCGAACCGGTCTTCCGTCCCCGTGACGGAGCCAGGTTGACCGTTATCCGGTGCCGTGGCCACGACGCCCCGCTACTCATCACCGCGGCGCGTACCCGATCGCGCGATTCGCGCACGGATTCGTCGGGGAGACCAACCACATTGAAAGCTGGCAATCCTTTGTCGACATGAACTTCTACGTTGACGGGCTGGCCTTCGGCCCCGAACAATACTGCTGACGAAATCGACGCGAACATCAACACCTCCTAGATGGCGCGGCGAACCGCAATTGATACCTAAGAGGGACGGATGGGGCCCCACGACCCTGACCGGTGCTTCACCAGCCGATGACGATCACCGTACATAAGGGGTGTCGCAGCCACCTCGCCACCGAATTGCTTCGTCACCGTGCGACAATGCGAGCATGCTCTTTAGCCAGACCTCCACCAGCCGCGCGCCTGCCGGCTCGGCGGCCATCTGGGTAGCCGTCGGAGCGCTCGTCGTTGCAGCGTGCGGTGGCGATGGAGGTCCCAGCGCCGAGCGGTTCTGCGGTGAGGTGGACGCCAACAAGGAAGCTCTGACCAACCCGCAGCTCAACTACAGCGACGACATCGATCCTCTACTCGACCTCTACAGCGACATCGGAAACCTCGCTCCGCTGGCGATCGAACAAGAATGGAATCAACTACTGCTGGCCTACGAAACAGCCAGCACAGTCCTTCCCGGTGATGATGAGTCAGAGCAAACAGCGCTCGCTGCGATCTACGCGTCCGAAGCCTCAGCAGCTGCAGTGAATCAATGGCTCGGCGAGAACTGCGCCGTCGACATCGGTCCCGTATTCACCATCGTCCCCCACAACGATTAGAACTCCGGGCCCATGAGAGTTAGCGCGTCCAGCGCGCGCTCAAACTCATCGGAGGGGTACTGGAGGGGTCAGGTGATCTCGCCGCGACGGAGGATCACCTTGTCGCACAGGCCGTACTCTTGAGCCTGTTCGGCGGTGAACCAACGATCGCGTTCGGAGTCGGCCTGAATCTGCTCGAGCTCTTGGCCCGAGTGCTCGGCGATCAGCTCGGCCATCCGCAACTTCGTATAACGCAGCTGCTCAGCTTGGATCGCGATATCGGAAGCCTGACCGCGCAGCCCAGCAAGTGGCTGGTGCATCATGATGCGTGAATTCGGCAGCGTGAATCGTTTTCCGGCGGCGCCGGCGGTGAGCAGAAACTGTCCCATCGAGGCAGCCAGGCCTAGGCACACGGTGGCTACGTCACAGCCGACGAATTGCATGGTGTCGTAAATCGCCATCCCTGCAGTGACCGAGCCACCGGGGCTGTTGATGTATAGCCACACGTCTTGGCCGGGGTCTTCCCCCTCCAAGTACAGCAGCTGTGCACAAATCTGATTTGCGATGTCATCGTTGACCTCGGAACCCAGCATGACGACACGGTTCTTGAGTAAGCGATCGAAGACCGCCGAGCGAGGATCATTTCCGGTCTCTAAAGCGTGCGGTGACAAGGGGTCGGGCATGCCGGCCAGGATACCGGACTAGCTGACCCGGCGACTCTGCAGCATCTGAGGTGATAGGCCACGAGGTATCGAAGCGGTACTGTCTGCCAATGCCGCTGACCGCAAAGTTTGTGCCCAACTCAACTGTGTTGTCGCCAAGCGCCCAGACCGAACTTGCTCTACACGTCAGCAACCTCGAGCCGACTCAGCAGCTAGTACAGCTCATCTCATCCGGGGACCTCACCGATCATGTGGTGCTGGCCTCGGATTCGATCACTTTGGAGCCAGGCGAGACCTTCGTCGTACCAGTCACCATCGACCCCGGTCCAACTCTGGCCGCTGGAACCCACTCCCCAACCATCGAGCTCACCGCAGACGTGGGCAACACTTCAGCCACCGCGAAGGTCGAGGTAATGGCCTTCGCTGACCATTCCGTCGCGTTGGTCCCGGAACAATCGAAAAGTCCATCATCGGGTCGGCACGTCATCGAAGTCGGCAACCTCGGCAACGTACCGGTCACCGTCGAGCTACTCGCCGACAGCCTTGAAAGCGAAATCAGTCTCGACGTCGATACCCCAATCACGGTGACCCCTGGCGAGATGGGCGAAGTGGCTGTTCGCGCCACGCCAATAGCCAAGTTCTGGAACGGTCCTTCCCGGAATCACGACTTCATCGTGCGCACCACCGGCAGCGACGGACGGACGGCCGAGCTACCTGGAATCTACGAACAGCGCCCACGGATTCCGGCCTGGTTGGGCCCCGCAGCGCTTGGCGCCTTTACCGCATTGCTCATCGGCGCCGTAATCTGGGTTGCTTGGTTGCAGCCCTGGGTCCGCGATACAGCTGACGACGCTGCTGCCGAAGCCATCGAGCTCGACCGCCTGGCGATGGAAGAACGGATCGAAGAGCTAGAGGCGGCGGCCGCCGAAGCTGAAGAGCTCCCCCTAGGTAGGCCCACCGATTTGCGGCTCGTTGCCTCGCCGGCTGGCGGCAACGCCGCTAGCGACTCCGACACCGTTCGACGCGCAATGACGCTGTCAGTAACCGACATCGTCTTTCAGAACCCCACAGGAGCTGTTGGAACAGTCACGCTCTTACGCGATGACGACATCTTGCTCGAATCCGAGCTGGCCAACTTCCGCGATCTTGACCTGCACTTTGTCGCCCCTTTCGTGTTCGATGAGTCCAGCGAAGTCACCCTGCTAGTCGACTGTCTGACCCCCGGACCCGGGCAATCCGAGTGCACCGTCGGCGCCTCACTCGTTGGGTTTATCGACGAAGCAGACTGAGCCCCTGCCTCGGGGAAGGTACGACGCGGCCAGATTGAACGAGAACGTCCGTCAGCGGCCGTAGGGGCTGGTAACCGAACCTCGCAAGGCCGCGTCGCCTGAACCGCTACCGCCCCCAGATACGAGTAGCTCGTTGGACACGTCAGCAAATTGGTCTACCTGGCCCGCAACGTTGATGGCGATTGGTCCTCCAGGTGTGTGCGGGAGCACGACGAGGACTTGAACGAAAGTCCCAAACT
>JAHRVJ010000236.1 GCA_019090765.1 Ilumatobacteraceae bacterium | reverse complement strand
TTACGACAAAATCGGCAAAGAGCAGGCTCAGCTCGAAGACAAGATTGCGGCCACCGATGCATGGAGCCTCGAACGCAATGTCGACATTGCGATGGACGCGCTGCGTTGTCCTCCTGACAATGCCGACGTGACCGTGCTCTCAGGCGGCGAGCGCCGCCGGGTCGCGCTCTGCCGACTCCTACTGGCAAGGCCCGACCTGTTACTTCTCGACGAGCCGACCAACCACCTCGACGCCGAGTCGGTCGACTGGCTGGAACGCTTCCTAGGCGACTACACGGGAACCGTGGTCGCCATCACTCACGACCGGTACTTCCTCGACAACGTCGCCAAATGGATCCTCGAACTCGACCGCGGTCGGGGATTGCCATTCGAAGGGAACTATTCGAGCTGGCTTGAGCAGAAGCAAGAGCGACTAGAGCGCGAAGAGCGCGGCAACGAGGCGCGCAAACGCACGTTGGCCCGGGAGCTCGAATGGGTGCGGATGGGGCCGAAGGCACGGCAAGCAAAAGGTAAGGCCCGCCTGGCCGCATACGACAAGCTCTATGCCGAGAACAAGGCCGCCGACCCCGGAGCTACAGCTCTTGAAATCGCGATCCCCGCTGGTCGCCGTCTTGGCGACACCGTCATCGAGGTTGAACATCTGGTCAAGGGCTTCGGAGATCGACTGCTCATCGAAGATCTTTCGTTCAGCCTCCCGCCCGCCGGAATTGTTGGCATCATCGGTCCTAACGGCGCCGGTAAGACCACGCTCTTCAAAATGCTGGCCGGACGTGAGGAGCCTGACTCAGGGAGCATCAAAATCGGAGAGACCGTTGATCTGTCATACGTAGATCAGGACCGAGACGACCTCGACCCGGACGCGACCGTGTTCGACGAAATCACTGGCGGTGCCGAAGTACTCGAAGTAGGTGGCCGCGAGATCCACGGCCGGGCTTACGTGTCGAGTTTCAACTTCAAGGGCACCGATCACGGCAAGCGCGTGGGCGACTTGTCGGGTGGCGAGCGCAACCGCGTCCACCTCGCCAAGCTGCTCAAGTCTGGCGGCAACGTGCTGCTGCTCGATGAGCCAACCAATGACCTCGACGTTGACACACTACGAGCACTCGAGACCGGCCTCGAGTCGTTCCCCGGCTGCGCTGTCGTGATTTCTCACGATCGCTGGTTCCTTGATCGCATCGCGACACACGTGCTGGCCTTCGAAGGCGACAGCCAGGTGCGCTGGTTCGAGGGCAACTTCACCGAGTACGAGGACTACCGAAAGAAAGAAATCGGCGCCGCAGCTGAACAACCACACCGCATCAAATACAAGAAGCTGAGCTGAGCGACCGGTCCCCGTAGCCCCACTGGCAGACTGCACGGATGCCCGACACCGAGTCAGACGCTCAACTTGCAACGCGCCTCGCTACCGAAGCGGGCCACCGCCTCCTCGAGCTCCGCGAGCAGATGTTCACAGCCGGCGCGGCTTCCCACGAAGTCAAAGACGCTGGCGACGCCGTCGCCCAGGAATTCTTGGCGGCTGAATTCGCCCAACACCGCCCCGACGACGCGGTACTTTCCGAAGAAGGCAGCGAAGATCCCCGCCGGTTCGACGCCGACCGCGTCTGGATCGTTGACCCGCTCGACGGCACCCGCGAATACGGCGAACAGGGTCGAAGCGATTGGGCCGTCCATATCGCCTTGTGGACCACCGACTGTTTCGGCGCTGCGGCAGTCAGCCTGCCAGCCGCAGACCGGACCTTCTCGACCGATCCGGCACCGCCACTCCCCCCTTACACCCGCGACCGACCACGGCTCGTAACGTCGCGGAGTCGTGCCCCTTACGCGGCGGTGCTCGTCGCCGAAGGCCTTGGCTGCGAAGCAGTACGACTCGGTTCAGCAGGGGCCAAAGCAATGTCAGTAGTCACCGGCGAAGCCGATATTTACGTTCATGACGGCGGCATGTACCAGTGGGACTCAGCTGCGCCGGCGGCAGTCGCCGCGGCGGCTGGTATGCACACCAGCCGCATTGATGGCACGCCACTCGTCTACAACGACCGCGACCCCTGGCTACCCGACTTCATCGTGTGTCGCCCAGAGCTCGCCGAACCGGTGCTCAAGGCCCTCTGGGGATAAACCCCGCCCAGCGAGACGTTTGTGTCCGGTTTTTGGCCATTTATGGCCCAAAAACCGGACACAAACGTCGAATCGCTAGGAGGTTAGGGCTGAGATCACGTCACCTGGGGCCTGCACCAGCTCGATTAGCACGCCTTCGCCACTAAGCGGCGCGGATTCGTTGCCCTTGGGATGAATAAAGCAGACATCGTGGCCCGCGGCACCCTTGCGGATGCCGCCAGGGGTGAAACGCATTCCCTGTTTCGTCAACCAATCGACACAGGCCGCCAGATCGTCGATCCACAGCCCCAGGTGGTTGAGGGAGGGTACGTGCACCTTCGGCGCCCGATCTGGGTCAAGCGGCTGCATCAAGTCGATCTCCACCGCGTGGACACCCGAACCAAGTCGCAGAATGTCTTCGTCGACGTTTTCGGACTCGCTGACGTAGCTACCAACACGTTCAACTCCGAGGAGGTCGCTCCAAAGCCCTGTCAAGCGATCTTTTTCAAGGCCGCCGATCGCAATCTGCTGGACTCCGAGGACACGAAAAGGGGGTTTGCTCATGGCTCTGATGTTGGCACGACGGGCCGCGCAGTACCGAACTCCTCCGAATCCGGCATCATTGCATGATGGCCCCTCGTCCTGACGCAAGCGTTCGCCCGTCCGACCTCGAGTGGGGATCGTTCAGCGAACACGCCCCGTGGGAAGTCCACCGGGACGAGGCAGGCTGGCTAGAGATCGCAGCCACGCTTCGCTCCGCCGCACAACAAGGCGTACCGGCACTGATAGCTCCCACCCGACGACCCCCCGGGGCACGAGCGTTTACCGTCGTCAGGCACCTCGGAATAGCGGTTCTCCCGTGGCTGATCAAGAAACGACGAAATCGGTTCGTCGATGCCGCAGCCAGCCGCGCCGTCATCTCAGAACGTCTCCGGCTCGCGGCAGAAGCGCTGGGGCCCACCTATATCAAACTTGGCCAAATTATCTCCTCGGGTGAAGGCCTGTTTCCCGCAGAACTCGTTGCCGAATTCAAAAAATGCCGCGATCAAGTACCCGCCGAGCCGTTCAGCGAAGTTCGCCTGACCGTTGAACAAGATCTGGGTGCGCGCCTAGAAGACATCTTCGAGAGCTTCGAGGAAACGCCGATTGCCGCGGCATCCATCGCTCAGGTTCATGCCGCCACCTTGAAATCTGGCGAAGAAGTCGTGGTGAAGGTACAACGCATCTCCGTATCGAAACTGGTCCGCAAGGACCTGCGGGTGATGTCGTGGTTGGCGCCTCATCTAGTCGGCCGAATCCAAGTATCGGCCCTCGCCAACCCGCCGGCGCTGGTGGAGTTGTTCGCCGAGACGATCGTGGAGGAACTCGACTTCCGGATGGAAGCGGCGAACATGCTGGATATCGCCGCAACACTGCACAGCCTCGGCCAAGACCAGTACATCGTGCCGCGCCCCCACCCCAAGCTTGTTACGCGGCGCGTCCTGGTGATGCAACGACTCCACGGGTTCAACTTCGACGACGTAGTCGGCATGCAAGGTGCCGGAATCGACACCGAACAGGTGATCCGCTCAGCGATGGTCGCCTTCATGGAGGGCGCCATTGTTGAAGGCATCTTCCACGGCGACCTGCATGGCGGCAACCTTTTCGTGATGGACGATGGTCGCACGGCCCTGCTCGATTACGGAATTGTCGGCCGACTCGACGGGCCCCGCCGCAACGCCTTTCTCCGATTGATGCTCGGGGCCACGACGAACGACACCCTGGGGCAAATGACCGCATTGCGCGACCTCGGGGCGCTGCCGTTGGACACCGACCTTGACGCGGTGATTCGTGACCTCCGCCTCGATGAGGACGTCATCGACCCCACCACCTTGACCGGCGAGGAGATGGTCAAGGAGATCCAACGCGTCGTAAAGGCGCTGCTTGGATACGGAGCGAAGCTGCCCAAGGAACTGATGCTCTACGTCAAGAACATGGTGTTCCTCGACGGTGCCATCGCGCGGCTGGCTCCGGACCTCGACCTACTTGCCGAGGTCAGCAACATCTCCATGATGTTCGCGCAAAAACACGGCGAACGGCTCAGCCGCGAACTAGGCATCGACGCCGACTCCGTCGAGTTCGATATGGACGGCGTGCGCGCCAGTATGGGCCTCGACCCGAGCATCAAAGAACTCACCTATCGCGACCTTCAGGCGCGCCGTGAGTTGATCCAGAAGCGGATGCGCGACCATGTCGAATCTGACCGCGCCGCGGCCAAGCGGTAACGTCGCCCATCGTGCGTTTGGTGATTGCCCGCTGTTCAGTCGACTACTCAGGTCGCCTCGATGCCCACCTTCCCGAGGCCAACCGGCTGATCATGGTCAAAGCCGACGGTTGCGTCGCCATTCACGCCGATGGTGGCGCTTACAAACCACTCAACTGGATGAATGCGCCCAACAAATTGGCCGACAACGGGGATCATTGGGTCGTCACCAACCCCAAGAAGGAAACCCTGACAATCACCTTGCACGAGGTGCTCAGTGATATCGAGACAGAACTTGGCGACGACCCCGGCCTCCAAAAGGACGGCGTCGAGGCCCACCTTCAGGAGCTACTCGCGGCAAGCCCCCACGCCATCGAAGTTGGCTTGCGCCTAGTGCGTCGGGAGTACCCGACAGCGATCGGCCCAATCGATCTCGTTTGCCGCGATGACTCCGACACCGTCGTCGCGGTGGAGATCAAGCGGCGGGGAGAGATCGACGGCGTCGAACAGCTCACCCGTTACATCGATCGGCTGAAACTCGACTCATCGCTCGGCGACATCCGCGGGCTATTTGTTGCTCAAGTCGTAAAGCCCCAAGCCAAGGTGCTGGCCGAGTCGCGCGGATTCGGTTGGGTGGAAATCGACTACGACGAACTACGCGGCCTGAAGCCCGACGACCTCCGCCTCTTCTAAGTGCCTCACTAGAGGGTGCAGTTGGAGCCGGGGAAAACCAGTTTGACGAGGACCTGGTAGGTGACACCATCGTTGCTGAAGAACGTGAGCTGGTTTGCAGATTCGAGCACCGGCCTGAACTCATCGGCGGAAATCAAGACGCACTGCTGCGCGTCTGCCAACCGAGTGCTCGCGTCAGCGGGCCAAGCAACAATAGTTGGATCGATTCCGCTGTTAGCGAAGTCAGCCGGGTCCGTCACCACCACCGCCTCGATGGCATACTCCGCCGACTGATAGCTCTCCGACTGCCCGAGCTCGTCGGCTCCAACCAGCTGCGAGAGATCGCTGAGCGACGCCAGGAAGTCGCTGAGCTGCTCCCGTTCGGGCGAGTTGCTGGCATTCAACTCACCCGGCCCTCGCCCGATTGCGAGCGCGTACGCCTCGTGTACCCATGGTTGGCCCTCGGCATTGATGGTCACGCTGGCAGTACTGGCATCTGCGATGTTGTCCACATCGTCATACTCAACGTCGGCCAACAAACCAGCTTCATCTGCCGCCGCGAGCAGGCGCTGGATACCGACTTCGCTGATCGTCCGCACGTCGATTGATGGCAGGAGCGGCCCCGGGTAGATCGCGATCTGTGCGCCGGGGGTGAATACGCGCCCATCGCCCGACACCACAACTGAGGGAGCTCTCTGGAAAGCAACCTCGCGAGTTACAAATCCCCCAAGTTCGGAGTAGTCAAGCACAAAGTCGCCGTCACCGGTTGGGTAGGCATAGTCCGCTGACTGGCTCGGCAGGGTCGCGTTGCTAGCTGGGCTCCCTTCCTCAACTGTGTCGTCGCCACAGCCAACTGCGGCCAATGCCATAATCACCGTTGCACCAACTGCGGAGATGAACTTTTTCTGCATATGAGTTTGACGTTCTTTCTAGCCACATGGTTCGGCGAAATCTTGGCTCAACCTTTGTCGAACAGCCGATCTGCACCCTATTCACTTACCTTGCTCTCCCTGCGCTACCGTCGCGGCCATGAGTCAGGAAGTACGCGGCATCGTTGCGATGGCCAAGGGTGAGCCCGTCTCACTCGAGACAATCATCGTTCCCGGCCCGGGCCCCGGTGAGGCAGTCGTCGCGATTCAAGCCTGCGGTGTCTGCCACACCGACCTGCACTACCGCGAAGGCGGAATCAACGATGAGTTTCCCTTCTTGCTCGGTC
>JAHRVJ010000235.1 GCA_019090765.1 Ilumatobacteraceae bacterium | reverse complement strand
GTAAACGACTACGCAGCTGTGGCGGCAGACCCCCACAACACGATTAACGGGTACCTGCACGACATCGAACACCCCGAATATGGCCCGATGAAGATCGTGGTCACCCCGATCGAACTTTCTGACACGCCCCTGGAGCCGTCGGCGACCGCTCCCGAACTCGGCCAGGACACCGAGTTAGTGCTGATCGAAGCCGGCTACGACTGGGCTGCGATCGGCGCGCTGCGCGAGTCCGGCGCGATCTAGCCAGGGCGAGACCCGCGAGCCTTCAAGGTTTGTGTCAGCACAAACCTGTGGCGTACCGATATGTGCTGACAAAACCCTGGGGGCTCGGGCAACGTGAGGTTTGTGTCAGCACAAACCTGTGGCGTACCGATATGTGCTGACACAAACTTGAGTGGCTGGAGAGTGAGGTATTGTCGCTGGCTATGGACAACGCTGACATCACCGTAACCCGCGAAATCAATGCCCCTGCCGAACGGGTGTGGGAACTGATTTCTGACATGCCACGCATGGGGGAATGGTCGCCCGAGACCGAAGGCGGCGAGTGGATCAAGGGGGCAACGGGGCCAATACCAGGAGCGAAGTTCCGTGGAGCGAACCGGCATCAGGAGCGGACGTGGAAGACCGTCGCCACAGTTATCGATGCCGAACCGGGTCGTCGGTTCTCATTTCGCATCAACGCCTTGGGGATGGGATTCGCCGACTGGGCCTACGACATCGAACCCACTGAGAACGGATGCAAGGTGACAGAGTCATGGTCCGATCTGCGGCCGGGGTTCTTCAAGCCGATCTCAAAACGCGTAAGCGGGGTCACTGACCGCCAGGTCCACAATCAAGCCAATATCGAGAAGACACTCGAGGCGCTTGCGGCCGCAGCTGAGGCCGATTCCTCTACGAGCTGAGGAACTCTGCGGAGTTGTCGACCACGGCAAGAATGACACGGTCGATGTTGGCAGCCGCAATCTCTACTCTCACCGGATGATCGTCGGCGAGAATCTCCCGAGACCAGGGAAGCCACGTTGTCGTTTGAAATGGGCGGCCGTCAGCTGCGCGCCGGGCGACATCGAGCAACTCACTGCGGCGCGGATGATTCCACGCGACGTTCACCCCCTCCGCTCGCCGTCCCGCTAGCTCGCTCAACTCAATGCTGTTGGTTCCGATGATCCTTGGCGGCGCCGGCGATGGCAGCGGAAACGTGGTGAATTGATCGGCGCGGTCCGCGTGCCACATCGCGTCGGTCAAGTCGAGCAGGTCCTCCACGCGACGATGCCGCACACCCATCTCACTCTCAATCTCCGCGCCAACCGCATGCTGTTCGGCTGCCCATCTGCTGTTCGGCGACGTACCGGCGCCCACTCCGAAGAGAAAGCGTCGGCCTGATATTTCGCTGACCGAGGCAGCGGCTACTGCGAGGGTTCCGACCTGGCGATTCCAGACGTTGGCAACGAGCGCCCCCAACTCGATCGTGGTGGTGGCTTCGGCGAGCGCACCCAGGAACGTGAAACAGTCGAGGCTACGTTGCCCGCCAAAGGGCACTCCCGCTAGATGGTCAACGACCCACAATGCGTCATATTCGTCGTTCTCAACCTTCAGCGCAACATCTCGAAGGATTGACCAATCGGCGTGACTCGCTGTCAGTTGGATATCAAGGGAAACCATCAGCCAAGACTAGGAGCGGCGATCCAGCAAAATCGAGTATGTGCGTCAGCCATAGACCTTGGTGCCTTCCCAGGGGCTCGAACCCTGAACCAATGGATTAAAAGTCCACTGCTCTACCATTGAGCTAGGAAGGCGAGACCGGTGCGATTCGCGGGAGACATCCCCTTTGAAACGGTTGAGCCGGACTTCGAGCCGCCATCGTAGAGGCCCAAGTCGTGGGTGCCGACCTCGAATCGTTGAAGGTTGGCCGCGAGCGGCACATTTCGCGCGGCGCGGCCCATCCGCAGACTGCGCATTGGCCGGAGTCTCGCCTTGAGTCGCCCGTGATCCCATTCGATCCGGTTGTTCTCACCCTGGATCGTGTCGTGGGTCACCTCCGGGAGGAGTTCTTGATCACATGCAGCACCAGTGGGGACAGGATTGGCGATGACCATGAACCATCGTTTCCCATGACATCCCACCAGCACCCAATACACTTGGATGCAAGAGGTGGAACGAATGGACTCCCCTACTGATCGACCACATCCGCTGTCGAGTAGCGAGCGAGCAGACCTCGCTCTCGCACTGGATGACGAATACATGGCCCACGCCATATACACACAGGTCATCGCCGACTTTGGTGAGATGCGCCCCTTCTCGAACATCGTCGAGGCGGAGGCCCGCCACATCGAAGCGTTGACCACTCTGTTTCAACGTTACGAGGTGCCTATACCAGCTGATACTTGGCCCGGTCGGGTGCCCCGCTACGAGTCATTGCAGGAAGCATGCCAAGCGGGCGTGATCGCCGAAGTCGAGAACGGCGAGTTATATGATCGCCTGCTCGCCGGCACCAACCGCTCCGACATCCTGACCGTCTACCGAAACTTGCAAGAAGCCTCGCAGGAGAGACATCTTGAGGCCTTCCGCCGCTGTGCGGATCGTGGCGATGGTCCCGACCGCGGCCCTCGGGGACTCGGACACCGTCGGCGTTGGCGCGGAGGCCGCGGCTGACCAAACCGCTGGCATGCCCCGGCTTCTCGCGGCAGACTGGCGACATGGCTTCCGGAACTCCGACCCCTCCTGACGGCGCTACCCCAGCTGGCGGCGCTCCAGTTGAACCGAGCGCACCCGACGAGTCAACCGCTCCCGTGTTCGACCCTCCAAGCCCCATGCTCAGAACCGGGATCGCCCCTGGCGATCGGGCCGTGTCCGACCCGGGTGCCCCGGTCATCATCGGAGTGTCGTTCGAACGCGAACTCCGAGCACAGGAGTACCTCCTCGCAATGGGTGGCCTCCGCGAGATCGGTGCGCTCGACCTGAAGGACGCGGTTGTGGTCAGGAAGAGTGAAGACGGTTCGATCAAGGTCACAGAGACCATCGACCCGACGCCGGCCCGAGCGGCATTGTCCGGCGCGATGTGGACCGGGCTGCTCGGTCTGGTCATCGGTGGCCCGGTCGGCTGGATCGCCGGAATCGGTATCGGAGCGGGCACCGGCGCGGTTGTTGCCAAGGTCGTCGACCTCGGCATCCCCGACGAATGGGTTGACTGGTTCAAGGACGCCGTAAGTCCAGGGACCTCAACAGTCGTCATTCTCGCCGAACATGTCCACGTCAGGGCACTCGCCGAAGAGGCGAGCCGGTTCGCCGGCGCGGAACTGCTCTACACCTCGATGTCGGACTCGGCGTTCGAACAACTCGCCGAGGCCTTTGAGAACCGTCACTAAGAGAACCAGGGCACATCCGAGTACGAGGCGATACTCGACTCGGAATCGAAACCGCGCACGAGCCAGGGTCCTGAGTAGCGACTCAGCGCGAAGCTACAGGTCGACGCG
>JAHRVJ010000234.1 GCA_019090765.1 Ilumatobacteraceae bacterium | reverse complement strand
GTCGGGCAGCAACGGCTCGTCGAGATCGCCGTAGCCACCCTTGTTACCGACAGAGCGCTGTTGCTGCTCGGAGTTCCGGGAACAGCTAAGACGTGGATGAGCGAACATCTCGCAGCGGCGATCAGCGGCGATTCAACTCTGCTGGTGCAAGGCACCGCGGGCACGACCGAGGAAACTCTGCGGTACGGCTGGAATTATGCACGGTTACTCGCCGAAGGGCCGAGCACCGAGGCACTGGTACCGGGCCCCGTTTACCGTGGCATGGAACGAGGAGCCATCGTGCGGGTTGAGGAGCTCACAAGAATGCCACCTGAGGTGCAGGACGCGCTCGTCACCGTCTTGTCGGAGAAAGTGTTGCCCGTTCCCGAACTTGACACTGAAGTGGCCGCTGTTCGCGGTTTCAATGTGATTGCCACCGCTAATGACCGCGACCGGGGGGTCAACGATCTGTCTAGCGCGTTGCGTCGGCGATTCAACACCGTTGTGCTGCCACTTCCGGCAACAGCCGAAGAGGAGATCGAAATTGTCAGCCGTCGAGTCGCGGAGCTTGGCGCCGCGCTCGCTCTACCTGACGTGCCAGCAGCCGCCGAGGAGATCCGCCGCGTGGTTACCATCTTCCGCGAGCTGCGCTCGGGGGTCACCGAAGACGAACGCAACAGCTTGAAGATCCCATCAGGCACATTGTCGACTGCCGAGGCCATTTCGGTGGTCACTAACGGGATGGCGCTCGCGGCGCATTTCGGAAATGGCCAACTTGGTGCAACTGACGTCGCTGCAGGCATCGTCGGGGCAGTTGTCAGCGAACCTGCGAACGATTCTGTTGCGTGGCGCGAGTACCTCGAAACAGTGGTGCGTGATCGCCCCGGATGGGACGACTTCTACGACGCCTGTCGAATACTCGATCTGTGACAGTTCACCTGCTCGGTATTCGCCATCACGGCCCGGGCTCGGCGCGTTCGGTCCTTGCGGCGCTGACCGAGTTGCACCCTGACGTGCTACTTGTTGAGGTCCCAGCCGATGCCGAGCAGTTGCTGGGCTGGATTGGTGATGAACACATGGTCCCTCCGGTGGCCCTGCTTGGGCATGTCGCCGCTCGTCCGTCGCGTGCAGCGTTTGCGCCGCTCGCAGCGTTCAGCCCCGAGTGGCAGGCGATCAGGTGGGCCAACGATCGCGTAATTGAGGTGCGTGCGATCGACCTTCCTCTCGCAGTCACCTTGGCCGAGGTCGACGAGGAGGAGCTAATTGCTGACACAGCTCCATCTGATCCGATCCGAGACTTGGCGATGGCCGCCGGTGACCCTGACCCTGAGCGTTGGTGGGAAGACGTCGTCGAACATCGCGGTGGCGATGCCGCGCCCAGCGATGCCGCTGGTGACGTGTTCGCCGCGGTTGCTGAGGCAATGGCCGCGGCCCGTGATGGAACGCTGGCTTCTCTACGCGAGGAGCAGCGCGAGGCGCACATGCGCCGAGCAATTCGCAAGGCGCTGCGCGACGGACACGAAACAGTTGCTGTGGTCTGTGGGGCATGGCATGTTCCGGCGCTTGGTCTTGATGGTCGCACGGTGTCGGCCGATGCCCGAACCTTGCGCGGCTTGCCCAAGGTGAAAGTCGCTGCTGCCTGGGTGCCATGGACCAACCGTCGACTCACCACCGCATCGGGTTACGGAGCAGGTGTTGATAGCCCAGGCTGGTACGGGCACGTGTTCAATCACCCAGGGGCGAGCGGCGTGGCGCAGTTCTTCGTTGCTGCTGCTCGAACATTGCGCGACTCCGGCGGCTTGGCCTCACCTGATGACCTAATCGCTGGGACGCGGCTGGCCGATGCGCTGGCTGTAATGCGCGGCCGTCCACGACCTGGGCTGGCTGAGGTGCTCGACGCCGCCGACTCAGTGCTCGGTGGGCTCGATCTGGTTCGCCGCGAACTCGTTGTTGGCGATGCGATCGGAGCAGTTCCGCCCGCGGCCCCGCAGGTGCCATTAGCGCGCGATCTCGCCAAGGCGCAGAAGTCGGCACGGCTGGCGGCAAGTGGTGAGCGCCGAACTGTCGAGGTTGACCTCCGCACGCCGACTGGCCGCCGAAAATCGCAACTCCTACATCGCTTGCTCGCGTTGAGTGTGCCCTGGGGAGCTCAGGTTGAGGGCCGCGGAACATCAGGAACATTCCGCGAGACATGGGACATTGTTTGGGAACCAGAACTGTCGATTCGCATCATCGAATGTTCCGGCTATGGCACCACCGTGGAGGCCGCGGCTACGGCCTGTCTCGAAGAACGTGGCGCAGCTGCAACGAATATTGTCGAGCTTGTAGCGATCCTCGAAAGGGCGCTGTTGGCCGCGCTTCCCGAGGCAATCGAACCCAGTATCAGTCGCCTTACCGATCGGGCGGCAACTGACCCCGATATTGGTCACCTGATGGATGCCGTTGCGCCATTGGCGAGCGCTCTGCGGTACGGCGACGTACGGGGGACAAGCGCGATTTCGCTGCGTACGGCATTCGACGGAATCGTCGTGCGCATTCTTGCGGGGCTGGTACCAGCATGCCGGTCGCTTGACGACGACGGGGCCGCGACGATGGTCGAACGGATGACTGCTTTCCAAGCGGCGCTCGCCGTGCTCGATCACGATGCGCGGCATCGCGGATTACCCGAGGCGCTGGAACACATCGCGAGTGCCGGAGGGACCCGCGGAGGTCACGGCCTAGTGCAGGGGCGCGCCACACGCCTACTCCACGACGCCGGGTCCTGGCCGACCACCAAAGTCGAGCAACGGCTGTCGCAGGCACTGTCGGCGGGCACGCCGCCCGCCAACGGAGCTGCGTTTGTCGAGGGCTTTGTTGCCGGGTCAGGCACGGTGCTGTTGCACGATGGCGAGTTGCTGGGGGTGCTTGACCGGTGGCTGACATCGCTTACCGCCGACGCGTTCGACGCGGTGCTGGTGTTGTTGCGGCGGACCTTCGGATCGTTCGAGCCTGCAGAGCGCCGTCAGCTGATGTCGGTGCTGATGGGGCAAGGCGCCGTTGCCAGTACAGGCTTCGGCGATGACGTCGACCAGGCCCGGGCACAGGCCGCACTCGTTACCGTCAGGCAACTGCTGGGCCTGCCCGCTGGCGAAACGGTGTCGACATGAACGCGGCGCTGGTGCAGCCATTGCCGCGAGTTTCAGAGGCTGAGCGGCGGCGCCGTTGGCGGATGTTGCTTGGCGCGGTTGCCGACGAAGTTGATGAGCCGACCGCTGCGGAGAGCGATGGCGACGGTGATGGTGATAGCAAAGAAGGGCTAGCTGCCGACGATGTTGCTATCGACGCGGCTCTCGGAGCTCTCTACGACCGCCGCGCTGACGAGCGGCGCGGTAGTCGTCGCGGCGGCGGGTTAGGACGCTCAAAGCCCGGTGTCGTGCGCTGGCTGGGCGATAT
>JAHRVJ010000233.1 GCA_019090765.1 Ilumatobacteraceae bacterium | reverse complement strand
GAGCCATCGATGGGAATCGGTGTGCTGATCGGCCTGGCCAACGACGACACCAGTTGGGTAGTCGACTCGCTTGGCCGCGCAGCGGCAAGACTAAAGGACGGTCCGATCCCCCTGTCGCCAGCCCAGTGGAGCAATGCTCCGATGCTCGCTCAACGCGCCCTCCTCGAGAGCCACTCCTTTGACCAGGCAACCCTCGCCACTGCCGTTGCCTGCTTGGTCGGTGCGGTGGAGTCGGAATCATCAACGAAACGACTCGCCGCAGTAACGGCACTGTCGCTGAGTATCGATCACCCCGCCGCTCAACTCGCTCTCGCTGGCGCCCTCGGCGCAGAGGACCGCATGACCAGGTTTGCCACGGCCGCCAACCTGATGGATAGTGTCAGCGGGCGCAAGATCCTTCGCAACGCCTCCAACCGGGATGACGGATCTGATGCAGCCCAAATGGCTGCTGAACTCCTCTGGCTCAATGACGGCGCGGAGGGCCTACCAAAACAACTGGTCGCTTCGTGATACGAGCGGTCATCTTCTGGTTTGGCGTGCTATGCGTCGGGTTCACAGCCCTGCAATACATCACGCAGATTCTGTGGGCAACATTGTCGGGCCGACTACTGCGCGACCATCGCTCTGGCAGTCGACCACTTGCCCTGGCCAAGATCACCTCCGACGACGCAGTCCCAGGCGTCACGATGATTCTGCCGGCCTACAACGAAGAGGCTGTGATCACCCACACTGCAGTCAGCGCGCTCGCGCAGGAGTACCCCAAACTCGAGGTGATCATTGTCAATGACGGGTCGAAGGACAACACGCTGCAGGTGCTGATCGACCGGTTCGACATGGAGCCCTTCGATGACGATCCTCAGCAGGGCGTCATCCCAACCTGTGACCTGTTCACCATCTACAGGTCGCGAAGCGAACACCGAATCGTTGTCGTCGACAAAGCAGGTTCAGGGGCCAAAGCCGACAACGTCAACGTTGGGATCAACCTCGCCAGCCACCCCTGGGTGGTCGTCATGGACGGCGACGAGTTTCTGGAACCGGACTCGATTGGCCGCTGCATGGCCGAAGTGCTGGTGGAACCAGGTGAAATCGCGGCGATTGGCGGAACACTGCTGCCCTCCAACAGCATCGTGATCGACGGGCCGAACATCGTTGAGCGCCACGCCCCGACCAACTATTGGGTCGGCTGCCAGCTAATCGAATACCTAACGGCGTTCTTGCTCGCGCGCCCGGGTCTGGCCCGAATCGGCGCGATGCCCTTTGTATCAGGTGGTTTTGGGATGTACCGGCGTGATTCTGTCGTCGCTGCGGGCGGATATAAGCACGGACATCTCGGCGAAGACATGGACATGTGTTTGAGCGTGCAACGAACCCTCGCCGACACTGACATGGGAAATGCGGTCATCCAGGTTCCCGAGTCGGTCTGCTGGACTGAGTTTCCAAGCACCAAAGATGTCCTCCGGCGGCAACGAATCAGGTGGCACCGCGGCCTCAAGATGGCGCTCGATGATCATGGCTCAATGTTCGGACGCCGACGATACGGCAGGGTTGGAACAGTGGGAATCGGCTCGCTCTACGTGTTGGAGTGGCTCGGACCACTCCTCGAAGCGACCGGCTGGGTAATCATGGCCATGATGCTTGCCATCGGCTGGATTAGCCCGTTAGGGGCCATGTTCATCTTCCTGTTCACCCAATTCCTGGGGATGGCGATGACGATGCTCGCGGTAGCCATGATGACCACCCATCTCCGGGTATTCAACGGCTTCAAGGACACTCTCCGAATGATGGTTTGGGCAATTGCGCTGAACTGGGGCTACCGCCAACTCACATTGGTTTGGCGGATCCGTTCGCTATTCCCAGGAGAGGCCGGATGGGGAGAGATGCCGCGCTCTGGATTCAAAACCGAATCGAGTGCCGGCGGCAATCTGGAGACCGTCAACGCCTGATCGGGCGCCGCACCCACGCGGTCACCTGCCGGCCGGAGGCGCCGCACCGACTGGCAGGATGGGGGTACCATCGCGTCGGTAGTGGATGGTTCGGCCATCGGGTTCTCGTTTGGAATACTGGCCCCGCCGGTGTTTCAACCGATTGTGACTTCCGCACAAGATGTCAGCGTTGCCGGCAGAGGTTTCACCCTGATCGCGGCCCCATTCGGCCATGTGATCGAGTTCGCCATGTTGAGAAGGAACGTTGCACCCGGGGTAGCTACAACGGCTGATCATCAGCTTGACCGCTGAGCGAATCTGCCCGGTGAACAGCCGGCGACGGTGCCCGAAACTGAGAACTGTCCCGTCGGTATCGAACACGACTCGCCGCACCCATCCACGCATTGCCGATTGCATGATCTCCTCGGGCGGCACTGACATTCCACCGGCGGTTTCGCAGCGTCGGTCAGCCAGGGCAACTGGATCGAGATCGTCAGGCTTGGGAAGGATCTTGTGCCTCGCGAGCAACTCTTCGAAGGAGCGCTGGTCAATCATTATGTTGACGACTGGTTCGGGAGGTTTCGCATCAGCAGGAGTTGACGCCGCCTTGCGAAAGATCGCCAAGATTGCATCGAACCGGCGGTGTGCATCGGTTCGCGGAAGTAGCGACGCCGGTGCATTGGACCCATGCATCTCGGTACGTGCAGCAGTGTCAATATGAAACTCGGCTTCGACGAAGCGCTCGAAAATGCCTTGGACCTCTGCAGTGGTCAGTGCCGACCCGCCCGACGCTCGCAGATCGATGCCTCCACTCAGCTCAAGCACCGAGGCGGTACGTGCTTCGAGGGTTTGTTCCGCTGTGCGGTGGGCCCCGTCAAGGTCAGCAAGCAACTCCCACCGGCGAACGACCACTCGGTAACTTTCGAAATCAAGCTTCTCGGCGTTGTCGAGCAACTGCGGCGCCACATCACTGATCTGAGCGCCGCACCGACGGTTCGAGCGGGCCCGCGCCAATTCGTGGATCTGGGCGACGCCCACCCGGCCCGCTAGCAGAGCGTCTCCTGCGCCAGGCACAGAATCGAGTGTCTTCGCAACGCGGCAATTGACCGCAACATCCGCGTTTGACCAGTTGGCCTGAGCACGCAACCACCCCTTGATTGAGTGGTGCCCGTCGGAATTGTGTATCCCGCGGCGTTCACCTTCACAAATGACCGCGGCCATCTCTGCGGTCACACGGCGCCGCTCGAGTTCCAGCTCACGAAACCGATCGGTCAGTTGCGAGTCATCAAGACTCATCAACTCGCACGCGGCTTCCGAATACATGAATCTAGCCTACAGCACACCCGTTCGATTATCAATTCATTTTGAAACATATCTACCTCCCTCGACCCTCAGACAGGGGCCAATTCAGAGCGCTCGGGCGGGCCACGCGCGACGCTCACCTGGCGTCAGCGACCCATCATCTAGTGTCACAGCGACCGCTTGGGAGATCATGATGAACATCGAAGGCAAGACAGCGCTCGTAACGGGCAGCGCGAAACGTGTGGGCAAGGCCATTGCACTGATGCTCGCCGAGGCTGGCGCGAACGTGGTGATCAACTACAACCACTCCGACAGCGAAGCCGACGAAACGGCCGCGGCCGCCGAAGCATTTGGTGTTGGGGCACTCCCGATCGCTGCTGACGTCGGCAACTATGGCCAAGTCGAG
>JAHRVJ010000232.1 GCA_019090765.1 Ilumatobacteraceae bacterium | reverse complement strand
GTGACAATTTCAGCCATGGGCCTGCATTCGAAACTGGCCGATGCCGGGATGAACGCGTCGGAGCGGACAGTTGAAGTCGCAGTTGTGTATGGCCTTCCGGCGTTGGTGTTCGCGCTGTCGACCTGGCGCGCGACGACCGTGTTCGATGAGGTGGTGGATTTGCGGTGGCGTGACTGGAAGAACGAATGGGAGTACACCCTGGCTGAGATGGCGGTACAGCCGGCACCGGGCCCGGAGTTGCCGCGCGAGGAGCGGCCGTAGTAGCCGTGAGTTGGTCGGATTCGACTTGCTCGTTGTCGGGCCTAAGTGTTGCTCTGCTTGACTAGTTCCCAGAGTTCGTCGAGTGTTTCCAGGTCAGCTTCACGCAGCTTGATCGAACGCTGCGCGGCGAGCCGCTCCACGCCTTCGAAACGCTCGCGGAACTTGTCGGTCGCGGCCCTGAGGGCGAGTTCGGGGTCGATCTGTAGATGCCGCGCAACGTTGACTACTGCGAACAGTAGGTCGCCCAGTTCCTCACGGGTGTGGGGTTCGTCGCCGCTGTCGATTGCTGCTTGTAGCTCGCCACTTTCCTCGGCGATTTTGGCGAAGGCGCCGCTTACGTCAGGCCAATCGAATCCCACTTTGGCGGCCTTGCCGGAGACTTTCGCGGCATACGACAATGCGGGCATCGAGCGTGGAATTCCATCGAACACTGATGTTCGACCCTTTTCGGTGCGCTTGATTTCATCCCAGTTCGCGAGGGCCTCTGCTGAACCGTCGACGCTGATGTCACCGAACACATGCGGGTGTCGCCGCACGAGCTTGTCGTGGATGCCGGTGGTGACGTCGGTGATCGTGAAGCGCCCCTCTTGCTCGGCGATGGTTGCGTGGAATTCGATTTGATACAGCAGGTCACCGAGTTCTTCGATCAGGTCCTCATCAGTGATTGGATTGTCCGGGTCGAGGTTCTGCAAAGCATCGACAACCTCATAGGTCTCTTCCAGTAGGTGAGGAATAAGCGACTTGTGGGTCTGCTCGATGTCCCAAGGGCAGCGCTCGCGCAGGGTGCGCGTGAGTTCGTGGAACCGTACGTAGGTGGACCCTACGGGTGTTGCCAGCTCAGGGATGTAGATCGAAGTGAGATGGTCGGCTTCGAGTGTGCGATCCAGTTCGGACCATGTCGTGGTGACGATCTTCTCGCTAGGGGTGCCAAGTGCTTGCAGGATCGTCACTGCTTCGTCACCGGTGGCGTCGTCGACCGCGAGCTTGATCTCCGACAACACCCAGTTGGCGTGCGTGTGGGCCACAAGTAGGGGACCCCTCTCACCGGCGGCCGCCGTTGAGAATTGATGGCCGTCGATGAGCCGGACGCCCGACTCGACTGGGTCGATACCGAGGCGGGCCCAGGCAACGTCAAGAAAAGACATCGCTGGCTGGATGACACATTCGATGTCGTCGCGGTTGCGGAGGTCGCGAACAGTTCGCTCGAGAACGATTGGTGAACCCGGAACCGCATAGACGATCTCACCAAACTCGGTTGCCGCGATCACCAATTCGTCGACGATGGCGCGGTAAACGTCGTCGAAGGTGTCAGCAGCCTCGTACAGATGATCGAACGTTGTCGCGTGTTCGACGAGCGCCGCAGAGGGGTGTTGGGCGGTGCGGAGGTATCGGTGAGGGGCTTGTTCGAGAGTGCGTCGGGTTTCTTCGGTGACGTGCTCTAGGCCACCGGGACCCAGGCCCACCACCACGACGCGCGGAAGGTCGCCCACGATGATGTTGCCTCTTCGAACGGTCAGCCGAGACCGATGACTTGGCCGGTGGCTGAATCGAATGTGCCGTAGCGGGGGTCGACGTAGATATCAGCGTTGGCAATGGAGTTTGCCAGCTGCGAAGAGATGTCAAGGGTGTTCAAGATCAACACACGATCTTCGTCGGTGAGTGCCTCATATGTACGGAAGACCAATACGACGACGCCCACTTCGGTGCCCGCAGGATCAACGATTGAGGCAGCATGGATCGGTGCCGCAGAGGAGGCCAGCGCCGCGGTGTCAACGACGACTTGCCCCGCATTGGCCGCCAAGTCCTCGGTGCTTGAACAAGGAAGGTTGCCTTGGATCGCGTCGAGTCCCGGGTCGATGTTCGCGTTGGCGTAGACCGTCGCGAAGTCGGTTCCCGAAGCGAGGTCGGCCGTGACTGACTCGGCTGTATCAGCGTCGCCAACGACAATCGCGGAGAGACAGGTGACGCCACTTTCCAGAACTCCGGCGTTGTACACGCCTGCCACGAGACCCGCGGCACCCAGCTCGCTCTGAATCCACCTGGTGATCTCGCCACGAACCGGGTCGAGCGCGATCACAGCTTCGCCGGTCACCCCTAGCTCAGTGAGCTGTGCCTCGAAATCGTCTTGGGTCAACTCAGTGTCGTTCACTCTGGCGATGGCATTGCTGTCAGAAAATGTGCCGCAACCTGCGACCAGCGCGGCCAGAACCAAGGAGAACAGGGCTGTTGTCGAGCGTCTACGCACGATCGGCAGGCTAGCGGCGAACGCTGAACCCCAGAGACTCTCCGCAGCGCATAACTATTCGGCGGGCACGAGATCGCAAAGGAACTGCACCAGATATGCGGAGGGATCAGTCTTGCGCGGCAAGGGCAGCACGAGTTGGCCCAAGTCCTCTTTGTATTTCGCGCCTTTAGATATCCTGCGCAGCCGCATTGATTCGCTCAGCTTCAGTTCGATGGGGGAAAGCTTTGCAGTGGTACTGGAAATCTGCATGTCGGTGATGCCGAGGCGGTGGCATTCGGCGCGTAACCGGCCCACCTCAAGCAATGCCGCGGCAGGGGCGGGGAGGGGGCCGTACCGATCTTCCCATTCCGTTCTGATGTCGTCGACCTCTTCGGCGGTGGTGACCACAGCCAGTCTGCGATAGGCCTCCAAACGGAGTTCCTCTTTCGCCACATAGTCGGTAGGCAGGAACGAGTCACTTGGAACATCGAGCTTGAGTTCCTGCGGCTGATCGGGGGCAGGCTCGCCCTTCAACTCGCTAACCGCTTCAGTAACCATCTGGCAGTAGAGGTCGTAGCCCACTGATGCAATATGGCCCGACTGCGATTCGCCGAGCAGGTTGCCGGCTCCGCGAATTTCGAGGTCGCGCATCGCGATTCTGAAACCGGAGCCGAGATCGGTTGACTCGCCGATTGTACGTAGCCGCTCGTAGGCCTCTTCGCTGAGGACTTTGTCACGCGGGTAGAACAGGTAGGCGTAGGCCCGTTGGCCTGAGCGTCCGACACGCCCGCGCAGCTGGTGCATTTGGCCGAGCCCGAGTAGGTCTGACCGCTCCACCACAAGCGTGTTGACCGTGGGCATGTCGATGCCCGACTCGATGATTGTTGTGCATACGAGTACGTCGTATTGGCCGTCCCAGAAGTCTTGAACGGTCGTTTCCAGGGTTCCCTCATCCATTTGGCCATGAGCGACGGCGATCCGCGCTTCGGGTACGAGTTGGCGAAGGCGGCTGGCGGCCGTTTCAATCGACTGCACCCGATTGTGAACCCAAAAGACCTGTCCCTCACGGAGCAGTTCTCGCCGGATCGACTCGATCGCCACACGTTCTTCGTATTCGCCGACGTAGGTGAGGATCGGTTGGCGGTCCGCGGGCGGTGTTTGCAGGAGCGACAGATCGCGAATCCCCACGAGCGACATTTCAAGCGTGCGCGGGATCGGCGTTGCGGTCAGCGTCAGCACGTCGACGTTGGTCTTCATCTTCTTCATCGTTTCTTTGTGCTGCACACCGAAACGCTGTTCCTCGTCGACGATGAGCAAGCCAAGATCTTTGAATTTCACATCGTTCGCTAGGAGCCGGTGAGTGCCGATGATGCAATCGACTTCGCCAGTCTTTACACCCTCGATGACTTTCTTGGCTTG
The DNA here is from genome assembly GCA_019090765.1 of Ilumatobacteraceae bacterium. Taxonomy (GTDB): domain Bacteria; phylum Actinomycetota; class Acidimicrobiia; order Acidimicrobiales; family Ilumatobacteraceae; genus Sva-07. The sequence goes on along the minus strand of JAHRVJ010000232.1, from coordinate 9,087 downwards.
GCCTGCGGTGAGGAATCGTGACAGCACCTCGACGCGGACCGGGTACCCGGCGAAGCGGTCGGCGAACGTATTGCCGTGTTGTGTTGCGAGCAGCGTGGTGGGGGCGAGTACCGCAACTTGCTTGCCGTCTTGGATGGCCTTGAACGCGGCGCGAATGGCGACTTCTGTCTTACCGAATCCGACGTCTCCGCAGATCAAGCGGTCCATCGGGAACGCCAGCTCCATGTCTTGTTTGATCTCGACAATGGCCTTTGCCTGGTCAGGGGTCTCTACGAACGGGAAGGCATCTTCCATCTCGGACTGCCACGGGGTGTCTTGTGCGAATGAGTGACCTTCGGCGTTGACGCGTTTTTGGTAGAGGACAACAAGCTCCTGGGCGATCTCTCGAACCGCTGAACGGACCCGACTCTTGCTTTTCGAGAACTCCGAACCGCCGAGCCGATGGAGCTTGGGTGCTTCGCCTCCAACAAACTGTCGCAACGTGTCGATCTGGTCCGATGGAACGTAAAGTTTGTCACCGCCCTTGTAGGAGATCAGCAAGTAATCACGTTCGACACCGCCAATGGCCCGCTTGACCATTCCCTCGTACTTGCCGACCCCGTGTTGGTGGTGAACGACGAAGTTGCCGGTCTTGAGGTCCTCGAAAGTGCTCGACTCAGAGCGGTTTTGCTTACGTGCTCTCCGGTGGGCTCGTCGGCGGCCGGTGAGGTCACTCTCGGCGATGATCGCGACTTGAGCGTTGGGGATGGTGCAACCGCGATGAAGTGGCGCGACTGTGATGCTTCCCCCGCTTGGGAGATCGGTCTCGCCGGGTTCGGCGACAACCGGGAAGTCGAGGCCGTGATCGAGCAGCAACGAGTGGAGCCGATTGGCTGATCCGGCCCCATCGGCAGCGACAACAACTTTGAAACCCTGCCCGATTAGTTGGGTGAGGCGGTCGGTTAGGCCCGAGCCGTCTCCGGCAACCGGTCCCCATCCGGAAGCCTCGACAAGTGGCGTGTCGGGTGAGTCAGCGGTGGAATCGATTGACCAGAAGGAGCCCGCCGCGGTTAGCAGTGTGTCGGGGTCGGAGTGCAGGCGGGGAAACGCGCGGTCAGGTTCGCGGGCCCAGGTTGAAGCGAGTGTGCGGGCGAGGTCGTCCTCCTCAGCAATGAGGTCGGCGGCGCGGTCGCGCATCCGGCGAGGTTCAACGAGGATCACCTTGGCCGACTCGGGCAGCACGTCGGTGAGCAACACGTTGTCGTCGACAAGCCAGGGAAGCCAGCTTTCCATCCCGTCGAATGTGGCGCCCTCGGCAAGTCGCTCCCATTGTTCGCGTCCCCACGGTTCTGTGGCGATCAACGCGGAGGCTCGGTCGCGGACGTCTTCGGTTGCCATCAGTTCTCGCGCGGGGAAGATCCTTACTTCGTCAAGATCGGAAGTTGAGCGTTGGTCATTGACTCCGAACCTGGTCAACCGGTCTACTTCGTCGCCCCACAGATCGATGCGGATAGGGTGCTCACCAGTGGAGGGGAAGACGTCGACAATGGCGCCACGACGAGCGAACTCGCCGCGATGTTCGACCAGTTCCTCACGGCGATAGCCAAACTCAACGAGCTTGGCCGAAAGGGCATCGGGGTCGACCTCTGATCCGGGGGTGATGGTGATTGGTTCGACAGAAGTTGCTCCTGGCCCAAGTTTCTGGAGCAGTGAGCGCACGCTGGCCACGATGACTGCCGGGCAGTGCTCGGGATCTTTCAGCCGCCAGAGAACCTCAAGCCTTTGGCCCATTGTTTCCACGCTGGGGCTCACGCGTTCGAAAGGCAGCGTTTCCCATCCTGGGAATTGGACCACGTCGCCATCGGGCAGAAATTGGGTGAGGTCGTCGACAAGTTGCCCAGCCATGGTGCCTGTGGGGCAGCTGACCACCAGGGGGCGTCGAGCAGTGAGGTGTGCCAGCCCTGCGATTGCAATGGGCCGCGCGACTTCCACGATCGCCAGGCGGGCCGTTGGGTCGCCCAACGCGCGGGTGAGGCCCGGTTCGTCGCGAAGCAGTTCTGGTAGCTCGCCCAAAGGAGCGTTGGCGTTGGTCACGGTCGGGTTCGAGGTCGGAAGGGTCGCGGTTGGCTGGCCATTGTGGGCTCGTCAGGCTCGCTTGCTATTGAATTGTCGCATTGCGGCATCGATACCTTCAGTAATGATTGCTTCGACTGCGCCCGCCGCTTCGTGGACGGTGATGTCGAGCAGCTCCCGTTCACTCCTGGGAACTTTTGACAAGACGTGACCCTTGCCCAACTCCTTGGCGTCTGGTTTGCCGACACCAATGCGGACCCGGAGAAAGTCTTGCGACTTGAGGTGTTGCTTGATTGACCGTAGGCCGTTGTGGCCCGCCAGGCCTCCGCCCGCCTTGATCTTCAGTTCGCCTGGCGGCAGATCAAGTTCGTCGTGGACGACGATCAGCTGCTCGGGTGATTCGACTCTGTACCGGCGGACGAGCGCGCTCACCGCCTGACCTGAGTCGTTCATGAACGTGAGTGGAAACGCGAGCACGACCCGCTGGTCGCCGAAGCGAGTCTCCGCAACGAGGGCGTTGTCGCGGCCGCCTTTGAGCTTGACTCCTCGGTGTACGGCCAGCCGAGCGATGGTCTCTTCGCCAACGTTGTGTCGCGTGCGCGCGTACTTTTGCCCAGGGTTGCCAAGACCGACCACAAGCCAATCGAAGGGGTCGCCTTTTCCTGCTCGTCCGAAGAGTCCCACGTCAGATGTCGCTCAGCTCTTGGGCGGTGCCGGTTGAGCGCGTTCGGGGTACCGACCGCGCTCAACAGTTCACTCGCTGTCGCTGTCGCCTTCGCCGTCTGAGTCGCCGCCCTCGCCTTCGCCGCCTTCAGCGGCTTCAGCTGCGGCCTCTTCGGCTGCGGCTTCCTCGGCATCAAGGACTGGTGTACGCATCGTGAGCACGGTGACGACTGGAGCGTCAGCCTCTGCGACTGCTTCCACACCGTCAGGAAGAGGTAGGTCTTCGACGCGGATGACGGAGTCCATGTCCATCTCGCTGACATCAATAGTGAGGCCGTCGGGGATGTTACGCGGGGTGGTGCGTACCTGTAGTTCCGGCATCGAAAGGTCGACGAGACCACCGAATGCAGAAACCTCTTTGGCCTCGCCTTCGAGATGGATCGGGATCGCAACAACGATCTCTTCGTTGAGGTCGACCTGGATGAAGTCGATGTGTTGGACGTTGCGGCGCACCGGGTGGCGCTGGATCTCTTTGATCAGCGACGGGTAAACCTGACCGCCGACGGTGAGGTCGAGGATCGTGTTCATGCCCGCGGCACCAGATAGTGCGTGACGTAGTTCGCGACGATCGACCGACACGCTTAGGGGATCCATTCCGTGGCCGTACACCACCGCGGGGATCTGGTCGGCGGCGCGCAGGCGACGCGAATCGGAACTTCCGGTACGTCGTCCGGCTTCGGCAGTGAGAACAGTCTCAGACATGGGGATCGGCTTTCGTCAGGTCTCGTGATGACGTCCGGTTCAACAGGACGCCTGGTCGATACAGCAGCCGACCAATCTACCGCCCCAGGCCTCAACCCCCACCCAGATCCCGTCGCCCAACTGGTCACCCCAAAACCTCAACCCAACCTCCAACCCGAAATCCAACCCGAAATATGTTGTGATTCGAACGCATAGCGTTCGAATCACAACATATTTCCGCGCGCGGAGACCCCCATCCCTGAAATTTGTTGTGAATTGAACGCATAGCGTTCAGTTCACAACAAATTTCGGATGTCGCGGGTGCGTCGACGATAAATCCGGACGACTTGCTGAGCGGATTCGTGGAGGTCATCGCGCATTGTTTCGTCGAAGCGGATGATGTGCCAGCCCTGTTCTCCGCAGGATCGGTCGCGGGCCTGATCCTTCCGTTGTGCGAGGTCTCCTCCGTGCCACCACGAACTCCCCGGTTCAATAGCCAGGCGAATGTCTGGCCAGGCAATGTCGAGATGCACAGTTTCACCGCTCGGAAGGGTTAACGGGTGCTGGCGAATGGGAGACGGCAGCGACAGCCCATCAAGCGAGTCGAGGAGGGATTGCTCGAGGCCGCTTTGTGCGGGTGCTCCCTGGGTGAGTGCCTTCTCGAGCCACCTTTCGATCGTCGACACTCCGTCTTTTCCTCGGCAGCGATGCTGTTGGAGGTAGTTGGCTGCCTCCTGTGGAGTAATCAGCTTTCGGTGCCACGCGTCCTCAGCGGCCCGTTCGAATCGAAACTGGTTGAATGCCGCCGCCAGTCCGAACAGCATTCTCATCGGAGTCGCGACGATCAGTCCGTCGTTGTGTCGTTCCTGATCTAACCGTGGTTCGTACCACCCGGTCCGGTGTATCTCTAACCACTCGGGCCAGAGCTGTGAGGTGTTGGAGGGCGTCGTGAAGTGAATCGTGGCTTCCGGCATTTTGCGGAGGCCGCGAATACGTGCGGCGGTCCATCCACTTAGAAACCCGTTGCCCTGAAATCGAAGTTGGAGCGCTGCGCAGCGCATCATGAACGTCTCTGGTGACGATGCAAGCCTCAAGACGCCCGGAACGACCTCGACGAAGATGCCGTTTTTGAGCGTCCGTGCGACTTTCCAACCCGGAAGGTCAAACACGGTCGTGAGTTGATGACGGCTGACGACCCCGTGTTGCTCGCTCGCTAGTTCTAGAACTCTATTGCTGATCACACCTGACAGTGGGCAGCCAGTCAGCCCATTCGGAACCCGCCCCGAAATTTGCTGTTAATAGCGCACTATGCGCGCGATTAACAGCAAGTTTCGGGTTGAGGGGATGGGACCGACGGAAATCTTCTGTGATTCGAACGCTATGCGTTCGATTAACAGCAAATTTCGGAGTGGTGGGGTGCGCTCTCGGGGGATGGGGTCGCGGGAAGTGGGGGAGGAGGATTCGTTAGGCGAGGTTTTCGCCGTCGAAGATGTCGCTGACACTGGTGTCGTCGAAGACTGCGCCGAGGGCTTCGGCGATCAGTGGGGCGATCGACAGGACTTCAATCCGATCCAGCCGGTTCTCGGGTGGCAACGGCAGCGTGTTAGTGAGCACGATCCGTGACAGCGGGCTGTTCCTCAGTCGATCGATGGCGGGGCCCGAGAGCACACCGTGAGTGGCCATTGCCCAAACTTCGGTCGCTCCTCGTTCAATGAGTAGTTCGGCGGCCGCGACGATCGTGCCTCCCGTATCGATCATGTCATCGGTGAGCACGCAGAGGCGACCCTTGACGTCGCCCATTACCTCTGCGGCCTCGGCCACATTGGTAGTGCCCTTTGGGCGCCGTTTGTAAATGAATGCGAGATCGGCACCGCAGTCGACGAGGTGCTGAGCCATCCGCTCGGCGACCTTGATGCGGCCCGCATCGGGCGACACGATCACCGGTGCTGTCGCGTTGTCGCGGATGTACTGCTCAAGCACGGGCATCGCGGTTAGGTGGTCGACCGGGCCGTCGAAGAAACCCTGGATCTGACCCGAGTGCAGGTCGATTGAGATCATCCGCTTCGCGCCGGCAGCCTTGAACATGTCGGCAACCAGCCGCGCCGTGATCGGCTCGCGGCCTTCGGCCTTGCGATCTTGGCGGGCGTATCCATAGAACGGAACGACTGCTGTTATGCGCTTTGCCGACGCTCTCGAGGCGGCGTCGATCATGATCAGATGTTCCATGATCGAGTCGTTAACGGAGCGACCGTCGATGCCGTAGTGGCTCTGAATCACGAACACGTCACAACCCCGGATCGACTCACCGAAGCGACATCGGACTTCGCCGTTTGAGAATTCGACCAGGTTGTCGGTGCCGAGTTCGATGTTGAGATTCGCGGCGACCTCTTTGGCTAACTCGCGATGAGTGCGACCTGAATAGAGCGCGAGCCGCTTGGTTGTGACCTTTTCCATTGAGTTGACTTCCTCCCCGAAGTCCGCGCGGCCCTTGGTGTGGGTTCAGCCGCCGGGTGCAGTGTAGAACGCGCCGGTCGTTGAGTTTGAAGCGACCGAAGATCCAGGTGGCAAATGGGCGTACGGCCCCACGTGTGTGTCGATTCCAACCTCGGCGTCGCGGCCGACAGTGTGGTCCACAACGGAGCCGGTACCGATTGCGCAATCGATGAGGCGCGTATCGGGACCGATCTCGCTGCCATCGCCGATGGTTGTGGAACCTTGCAAGATGGTGCCCGGGAAAAGCGTCACGTCTTGGCCGATAGACACCGTTACATCGATGAATGTTTGGCGTGGGTCGAGCATTGTTACGCCGTTGAGTAGCCAGCCGCGGTTAGTGCGTGCCCGCAGTTCGCGTTCAGCCATTGCGAGCTGCCAGCGATCGTTGACCCCTTGGGTTTCTCCCGCCGGTGCCTGAACGCATCCGATGCGGTGGCCCATCTGTCCGAGGACGGAGATCACGTCGGTGAGGTAGTACTCACCTTGAGAATTGTCGGTGGTCAGCTTGCGGAGTGCGGGCCCGAGCAGGTCGCGCCGAAACGCATAGATCGAGGTGCACACCTCCTGCACGTCCAACTCGTCGGGCGCGGCATCGCGGTGTTCGACGATACGCGCCACCTGGCCATTGGGCTTACGGATCACTCGGCCATATCCGAACGGGTCGTCGAGCACGCTGGTGAGGAGAGTTGCGGCGTTGCCATTGGCGACATGCGCGTCGACCAACTCGCGGAGCGTTTCGGGGCGAAGGGTTGGCGTGTCGCCAGGGAGCAAGACGATGGTCGACTCGTCGTCGTAGTCGTCGCCGGGAAAGGCGGTCATACCGATCGCCGCTGCGTCGCCTGTGCCGTTCTGCTCAACTTGTTCCACGAACGACACGTTGGCCCAACCGGGGGACAGCCGGTGAACCTTTTTGGTGACCTGTTCGGCACCGTGACCGACGACGACCGCCGTGCGCTCGGGTTGCAGTTGCTCAAGGGCGTGAATGACGTGGAGCACCATCGGCCGACCACAAATGAGATGAATCGGTTTCGGCCGATTCGACCGCATGCGGGTTCCCTCGCCAGCGGCGAGCACGATCGCAGAAATGCTCATGGTTCCGGGGAGAGGATTCGAACCCCTACAGGCGGCACCAAAAACCGCTGTCCTACCATTAGACGACCCCGGACTGGCACCGTCGAGGACGGGGGTGTTTGCCAAATTCCGACGTTGCAAGAGTATCTCGCGTGGCTCCGCTTGCCACGGCCGATAACGTTGCTTCCTATATGGGTTCTTTGATTAAGAAGCGTCGTAAGCGAATGCGTAAGAAGAAGCACAAGAAGATGCTCCGACGCACGCGTCACCAGCGCAACAAGTAGTTCATTCGCGGGGTCATCCGCTCGGTGAGGCGATTCGTGGCGCTGCCACAGCTCGTCTTACCGTCCGAGAAACCACCACCAGAGCGCCCTCGTCGACCAGATCGCCGAGGGCGTCTTGGTGTTCGCCCTCAACAAACCACGTCGCTCCGCTTCCTGCAAGCGTTGGCGCCATGCCGACACGGGCAGCGATCAGCTCGCGCCATTCAGTGAGGCGCGGTTCGACGCTGAGCGCAGCTGATTCGAGGTCATTTTGACCAGACGAGGTTGGGCCGCCGAGATCATCCCAGGCTCGATAGACCGCTGGTGTGGACACTCTGATCGGCGGAACCACGAGTGTGACGGTGCGCTCGAGGTGGGGGAGTGACTCGACGATTTCACCAATGCCGCTCACGCGGGCCCGTCCGCCGACCATACAGAACGCGATGTCGGCGCCGATTGCTGCGGCTTGGGACAGCTCGTGCGTCGTTGTTCCCCAACCCGCCCAGCGCAGCACGGCTGCCGCGTCGGTGGAACCGCCGCCTAATCCACCTCCGTGTGGGATTTGTTTGCTGATGGCCACGTGCGTCTCTGGCAAAGCTTTGCCTCTTCCCGCCGCTGCGGAGCCTCGATGTAGTGCGAGCGCGCGGGCGACGAGGTTTGTTTCGTCAAGCGGTACCCCGGTCGCGAACGGGCCAGATGCCGTAATCCCGCCTTCACCGGCGGAAATGGTTATTGAATCGGACAAATCGAGGCTGACCATTTCGGCGTCTATCAGGTGGTATCCATCGGCTCGAACCCCGACGACGCGCAGTGACAGCGTGAGCTTGGCGTGGGCGCGCAACACCTGAGAAGAGGGGTCGGCTGCTTCCACAACGGCGACGCTATCGCGGTCGAAGTTGGCGAACGCTGGGCTGCTACTCGGACTGACCGGAAGACTGGCTGCTGCTCGCGAGATGGGCGTCAGCCAACCGGCACCAGGCCTCGATGCTGAGTTCCTCGGGGCGAGCTGTAGGGCTGACGTCGGCCGCGCCGAAGGTAGTGGACGCGATGATGTCGGAAAGGGAACGTCGGAGCATTTTCCGGCGTGTTCCGAAGGCCTTTCGGACCAGCGCGAATACGGCATCGGGGTCTGTGGTCGGCGGCTCGCGGCGCGTGATTTCGACCAATGCCGACTCGACGTTCGGCTTAGGAAAGAACACCGCTGCCGGCACCTGACCGATGATCTGAGCACACGCCCAATACGCGATCTTCACGCTGACCGCGCCGTAGGCCGCGCTGCCGGGAGGTGCGACAAACCGCTCGGCCGCCTCGCGCTGCACCATGACGATCATGCGTGCCACTTGCGGCACCCGATCGAGGATGTCGCAGATCAATGGTGTCGCAATGTTGTAGGGCAGGTTGGCGACCACCACCCAGTCGCCCGCTCCTTCAGTGCGGAGAGTTGCCGCCCAATCGAGGTTCATCGCGTCGGCCTCGATGACAGTCACGTTGGGTCGGTCCGCAACAACTTCACGCAGCACCGGAACGACACCGCGGTCGACTTCGAGTGCCGTGACCGCGGCTCCTGTGTCGGCCAGGGCAATGGTCAGCGAACCGAGTCCCGCACCGATCTCGAGCACGTTGTCGCCCGGGCCTACTTGAGCGAGCTTGGCAATGCGTCGCACGGTGTTCGGGTCAGCGACGAAGTTCTGGCCGAGATCTCGACGTGGTGCGAGCGAGTTTGAGTCGAGGAGTTCGCGAATCGCAGGACGCGAATGTGTCACAGAGTGATCTCGACCGGGATCGGGGCGTCGGTCAAGTCAGC
>JAHRVJ010000231.1 GCA_019090765.1 Ilumatobacteraceae bacterium | reverse complement strand
GCGACAGATGACCGGTAGCCGCCCGCGCAATACACAATCGTCGGCAACGACGGGTCGAGCTCATCGAGCTGTGCGCGCAGCTGACCAACAGCGATGCCCACAGAACCGTCGATAGCGCCGAGCGCTACTTCTCCTGGGTTGCGCACGTCGATGATCTGTAGATCGTCGGTATCTTCCCGGCGAAGTTCAAACTCTGGCACCGTCAAGCGTGACGCGCGGTGCGTCTGTTCGGGATTGTCGGCCATGACCGCAAGCGGGTGTGCCAAGTAGCCGACGACCCGATCGAATCCGATCCGGGCAAGTCGATTGCGTGCTTCGGTCTCGAACCCTGGTTCGACCACGAGAGCAATATCGACATCGCTCGGCACAACAGAACCGGCGAACTCCGCATAGCGCCCTTCGAGCCCGACATTGATCGCCCCGACCAGGTGACCGCGAGCAAACTCCTCGGGAGTCCGACCATCGATCAGCATCGCACCACCATCGACAGCGCTACGCAGTTCCTCGAAGGTCAGCTCGACCGGCGGTTCGTTCTCGTCGAGCAGCTCCCGCTCCTTACGGTTTAGAACAGCGTCATAAACAAAGTAGGAGGGTGCCGGTGGCTGTCCCTCAGTAACCAGTTCGACGAAGGTTGCCTTGTCGGGGGCGAGCAGCGCGTAGTTGGTCGCCCGTTGGTCGCCGATTGTTGAAGAAGTTTCCGTCGAGAGGTTCTTCCCGCACGCAGACCCGGCACCATGTGCGGGAAACACTCGGGTTGAATCTGGAAGAGTCAACAGTTGCTCGTGCAGGCTGTCATAAAGCTGGTTCGCGAGTTCGTCGCGTGTGTAGCCCAGTGAAGCGAGCAGATCAGGCCGACCAACATCGCCAATGAACATTGCATCGCCTGTCAATACTCCGTATGGCAATTCGTCGTTGGCGTGTTCCCAGACCACGACGCTGAGCGACTCTGGAGTGTGGCCCGGCGTGTGGCGAATCTCGAGCTGCACATCGCCAAGGGAAATACGTTCGCCATCGGCCAGCTTTCGCGAGTCGAACTCGGTCTCCGCGACTGCTGAATAGCCGATCTCAGCTCCGGTCGCAGCTGCGAGTTCGAGATGACCTGAGAGAAAATCCGCGTGAAAGTGGGTTTCAATCACAAGTTCAATTGTCAACCCGGAAGCAGCAGCATCGGCAACGTACTCATCAACGTCCCGACGAGGATCGACCACAACTGCTCTGCCAGTTGACGCGTCACCGACGAGGTACGAGGCCTGCGACAGGCAATCAAGGTAGTACTGCGTGAAAATCATGTGCGCTCCTTCTATGAAGTCATATCGATGATATACCCCCCAGGGTATCGGATGGAGTCTTCGAGGAACCAAGAGTACAGTTACAACCATGCACGGAACTGCCCGCCAAAGACTGCTCACAACAATTCTGGTCGCCGCATCGACGCTGATATTGGCCGGCTGCTTCACAATCGAGTCGAAATTTACGATTTCCGATGAAGGAACAGTCGACATTGAAATGGTCATGTTGATCGACACCGAGAGCTTGACCGAATTCTCCAGCCTCCTCGGTCAGGACCTTGACGGTCTCGGCGACCTCAGCGACCTCAGCGGCGAGGAACTCATCAATGAGATGACGGGCGGCGAAAACCCGTGCGGCGAGATCACCGGGTCGCTGGTTGGCTATGAAGTGACCACCCGCGAGATATCTGACGGCTCTACGGTCGGCTTTGCGTGCACTGTGGTGGGGGTTCCAATCGAGGACATCACCGACCTCGGAGCCGACACCCTCATTTCAATCGAGCAGGATGAATCGGGTACACAATTCGAACTCCAACTCATCGGCGCCGACCAAATCACTGGCGGCGATGACCTGACCGAACTCATGGACATCGACCTCGACGAACTCGTTGTCGTGAAGTTCTCAGTTTCGGCTCCCGGATCACTCGGTGAGAACAATGCCACCTCCACTGACGGTTCAACGGCCACCTGGAAGGTTACCGCTGACGCACCATTCATGAGCGCAGGCACCGCCATCATGACGGCGTCATGGTCACCGTCGGGCTCGGGCTCGAGCTCGAGCTCTGCGGTGTGGATTATCGCCGCAGTAATCGCCGCGATTGCTGTCATCGCCATCATCATCGTCGTGCTTCGCAAACGTGGGAATGGTGACGATCCCGGTGCACCTGCAGCGCCCGCCGCGCCAATGGCAGCTCCGCCAAGTAGCCCAGCTACTACTTCACCCCCGTCGACCCCACCGCCGCCGACAATGACACCACCACCTGCGACTCCTCCGTCAACTGACGGACCTGACTCGCCGTTCTCGCCACCAGCTCCGCCGACGAGCTAATCCGCTGACGCTGGACGCCAAGGCCCTCGCTGATCTCATGAGCGAGGCCAAACATCGCGTGTATCGCTTGCCGCTGAGGTTCCCCGGGGCCCAACTGATGCGGAGGACGCAACGCAGGAAATTCTCATCCAGCTGATGACCCGCGTCTATACAATCGCGACTCGAATGCTTCTGCGAACCCGAGCGCGCACTGTTGAGTCCTCGGTAGAGGAAGCAGAAAATTTCGCCGCGCCGCAGCAACTATGGCTTGAGATCCAACGGGCGTCCCCCGAGTTGGCCGGTCAACACTGATGGCCGCATTCAAGGACGAGTTTTCGCCCACGACCGTGGCGGATCTGGGCGCGGAGATCGCCGCCGCTTGGCCGCAGTTTCCCATCGAACGCTGGCAGCAGACAGCCGGTGTCGGACTCGAACCGCTTGAGTTGTACGAGCGCGTTGCCCATATCGCTGAGGCGCTCGCGAAGTGCCTTCCCGACGACTTCCACGAGGCAGCCAAAATCCTCCATCGATCTCTGGAGTCGCCGAAACTGACTGGATGGATAGCGCTTCCATGCGGACAGTTCGTCGCCAACGTCGGCATCGACGAGCCGACTACGGCGCTTTCGCTGCTCGCGGCGCTCACGCCGCGCTTTTCGAGCGAAGCACCCATCCGCCCATTCATCGAGCGACACACCGAACTCACATTCCGTTACCTCAACGAGTGGACCACCGACCCCGACGAGCACGTTCGCCGCCTGGTTTCCGAGGGCACCAGACCGCGTCTGCCATGGGCTCCACAACTGCGTTTCCTGATGGAAGACCCGACTCCCGCGATCGTGCTGCTCGACTCACTCTTCGACGACGAATCCGAGTACGTGCGACGATCTGTCGCCAACCACCTCAACGACATCAGCAAGGATCACCCCGACATCGCGATCGAATGCGCCCAACGATGGCTGGAGCAATCGACACACGGTGATTGGGTGATTCGACATGGGCTACGCACGCTCATCAAGCGCGGCGACCCCGGGGCGCTCGCTCTCCTCGGGTTCCAAACCGCCAACGAAGTCGTGCTCGAATCGATCACGGTCGAGCCCGACGCGATCAATATCGGTGACGAGGTCACGCTCACCGCGCAACTCGCAGTTAAGGAGTCAACACGCGCCGTGGTCGACTATGTCGTGCACTATCAAGGCGCCCGCGGTATTCGTGCGGGCAAGGTGTTCAAGCTAACCAATCGGACTATCAAGCCAGACGCGCCCATCACGATCACCAAGCGACACCGCTTCAAGCACGTATCGATCCGCCAGATCCGTCCCGGCCGGCACCGGCTGGAAATCCAGGTGAACGGCAAAGTTCTCGGTGGCCGCGACATCGAAATCACCGACCCATCCCCGCTCTAACTCGTTTGTGTGTGGTTTTTGGGCGGTGTCCGCCCAAAAACCACACACAAACGTCGATTTAGATCAGTTGAAGCGTGCCGATGGGGTACCGAAGTGGAGATCGTTGGGATCAACATCGGGGTTAGCAACCAGGAGTTCGCACTCCATCTGGTCTGGATCACGGAAGAAGATGCTGAGCTTGCGACCGAACTCGGTGACGATCCGGTTGGAGGCCCCAACCGCGATCAGGCGATCTCGGATCTCGGCAAAAGTGTCGAGGTCCGCGGCCTGTAGGCCGATGTGGTCGATCCGACCGCGCCCAAACATCGGGGTCTGGTTGTCTGCTTGAGAATTGCCTTCGATCTCGAACACATTCAGCTCAGTCCCGGGTGCGATATTGATGACGATCATTCGCGGCCCGCCTGGGAACTCTGGCCCGTCCATCTCGATGGTTGCGCCGAACACGTCGATGTAGAACTGTTTGAGCCGATCACCGTCGGCGGTGATTGTGGCAACATGATCAATCCCTTGGAGCAGCATCGCTTCCCCTTCATATTCGGTAGCAACTAGAGCGAGATACTCAGCGACTCTACTTTGCGGGGGTGACGGTCGCTGCCTGATCGGCACGCGGTGGCAAGTCGATGGTGTGGCGAGGGCTGGGCAATAGTGAAGTGCCAGGCGGCTGGGTCGGGCTCTACTTCTTCGCGGCAACTGAACGTGACCGACGACGGGCCAACGGATTCGAACCAGAAGTCTTTGAGCGGGAGCGATAGCCCCATGCCTTTGGCCTTGATAAAGGCCTCTTTCAGCGTCCATAACCGGTAGAACCGCTCCGTCTGATCTGCTTCCGACAGGGCAAGAAAGTCAGACCGTTCTGAGTCGGCGAAGACCGTTTTGGAAACGCTATGCAGGTCGTCGAGGCGGCCAACGCGTTCCACGTCAACCCCTGTGTCGACTTCATCGTGGACGATGAGCGCGATCATCCCGTCGGTGTGCGAGAGATTGAATCGCAAACCTCGGGGCACACCGAGGTTTGCGATCTCGGGCCGTCCATATTGATTCGTCTCGAAGACCCATTCGCCCGGTGGGATCGACGCGTAGCGAGACAGCACGTGACGAACGACGGCATGTGCAGCCAGAAACAGATCACGGTCGCTGGCTCGCCTGTACCGACGATGACGTCCGCGCTCCTCCTCCGACAGGATCACTTCATTGGCCGCGACCCAGCTGGGATCCAACGGCCCGCTGATCGGAACGATCCAGAGATGAAGCTGCTCGCTCAGCAGGCCAAGCATCTCCGCCGACGAACGTTCATCGGAAATGTTCAGGCCAGGGTTTGTCACAACAGCCGGCCCACCTACGACCCGGGCAAGCAGTGAGTCTCGATTCCAACGAGCTCGGCGACGGTTTCGCCTTGCGCATCTCGGAATACGACATCGCATGTCACTTTGGACTTCGTTGAATCACGACCCGACAGCGTGGCGACACAGGCACCCTCCGCCGGAAGGCCGTAGATCCGCACTTGCGCGATGCCAGTCGGCAAGGACGGTCGACCCTGTAAGTGCTCGGTCCACAGCAAGGCCAGCTGAAGAGCGCCATCGAGCAGGGCCGGGTCAGTGACCCATGGTTCCGCGGGCCAGTCCTGTTCGACTATCCCGGTAACCGAGGCGACCAGCCCAGACTCTGAGATCGTTGGTACTGACGTAATCACCTGGAATGCGGGTCCGTGGAAGAGCACGCCGCCTTCGTAAAGCGACCGCTCCCCCGCCGTGTCGGCAAGCAATGCAGCGTCAAACAGGCTGCCGGATCGATTTGGCGCGGGAGGGTCATCTCCAAGTGTGGCGAAGCAGCTATAGCGGAGCCTGTTGCTTGTGGTGTCGCGCAGCTCGATGCGAACGATCGTGTGGCCTGCGGAGGTCTCGACTGTCTGCGCCGCGACCAGCAGTTCGAGGTCATCACCGGCGGCATATCCATTGGCGGCGATGCCGCTGATTACCTTCAGGTCGGAAAGCTCAACCAGCCGCAACGCGGGAAGATGGGCCGCCGCACAGCGTGCGAACCACTCCAGGGCGTAGGCCACGGGCACCACCGGAATTCCCTTGATGGCGTGATCGGCTAGGTGGGGGTGACTCGACCGATTGACAACGACCGGCACGCTCGACGGCGAGCTTGCATCGCCGTCGCCGGGCACGATGCGCATGCCCATGTTCGCCACTTCGTAGATTCGTAATCCGTCACACCACAGTGAGCCGTTGCCGATCACGTATGGGCCGTTCTCGTCGGTGCCGACCTCGGTGATCTCCATCACGCTGCTGATCAGGTTGTTCTT
>JAHRVJ010000230.1 GCA_019090765.1 Ilumatobacteraceae bacterium | reverse complement strand
TGATCAATCTCGATCACGTCGGTGATCGTCCGCTCCAGAAACGTCCGGTCGTGGCTGACCAGCAGCACCGACGCATCAAGACCACCGATCCAATGCTCCATCCGTTCGAGCCCATCAAGATCTAGGTTGTTGGTCGGTTCGTCAAGAAGGTAGACGTCAAATTGCGCGAGCAACAGCGACGCCAAGGAGCACTTGGCGGCCTCGCCACCAGACAGTGATCCGGTCACCTGTGCAAGGTGCATTTCGTTGATCCCCAGGTCGGAACACACCTCCGCGACGCGCACGTCGAAGTCGGCAGCACCCAAAGACAACCATCGCTCCAGCGCTGCCGCGTACTGTTCTTCGGCACCCGAAACCCCCTCTGCGAGAGCGACCGTCGTCGCCTCGAGTTCGCGCTCCGCGACGCTCACTCCGGTTCGTCGTCGGAGGTAGGCGTGCACCGTCTCGGTTGGGGAACACTCCGGTTCCTGTGGGAGCAGCCCAATCGTGGCGGTCGGCGGAAACAGCTCGACGCTGCCCGCTTCGATTTCGACATCGCCGGCCAGGGCTCTCAGCAATGTTGATTTGCCGACACCATTGGGCCCGACGAGGCCAATCCGGTGCCCAGGCGCGAGGGTGACATCGACGGAGTCCAGCACGAGTTGAGAGCCACGCGAAACAGTGACCGATCGCGCAACAAGCGTTGCCACCACTACAACCTCCCTTCCTCCGAGCTGGCCAGAGCCGCGACGGTACCCCAGCCCCTCCGCCAGAATCTCTCCGATATCGCGCCCATCGCGAGCGATCCGTAACAAATCTCCGGATTGGGGAGTTGTTGGTTGTCGGGAAGGGGGGATTGCGCCACACTCGACGGGCCCATGCCGACCGTGACTCTCCGCCCTTGGCAGCGTGCCGCGTTCGACCAATTCACCGCGACCGACTCCGCCGACTACCTGGCCGTCGCCACGCCCGGTGCGGGCAAGACGACCTTTGCCCTGACATGCGCTCGGGCCAGCCTCGCTGAGAATTCACGGGTCCTGATAGTGGTCGCGCCCACCAGCCACCTCAAGGTGCAGTGGTCTATCGCGGCCCACCGCCTCGGCCTCCAGTTGGATCCTGACTGGTCGCCCGCGGCTGGCTTGGCACGTGACGTTCACGGTCTTGTAACCACCTACCAACAGGTCGCGACCGGCAAGACCGCCGCGAAACTCGCCGGACTCAGTGCCGACGGGTTCGTAATCCTCGACGAAATTCACCATGCCGGACACGAGAAGGCCTGGGGGGACAGCATCAGGGTCGCGTTCGGGCACGCCGCTCGTCGGCTATCGCTGTCAGGTACACCCTTCCGAAGCGACGCCACCCAGATTCCCTTCGTGCGCTATGACGCCACGGGCGAAGGCGACCTTGCCCACGCCGACTACGTCTACGGATACGCCGACGCGCTCCGCGACGGCGGAGTTGTACGGCCGGTCTACTTTCCCCGCGTCGACGGGGAGATGGAATGGAGCACCGCGTCAGGCGAGGTGATCAACGCGAGCTTTCAAGATGAACTGACGAAGGATCAGGTCTCGATGCGATTACGCACCGCACTGAGCCTTGAAGGCGAATGGATGCCGGCTGTGTTGTCCAAGGCCAACGAGCAGTTGCGCTCGATCCGCGCCGAGCATCCGCAAGCAGGAGGGCTCGTGATCGCCAGCGATCAAGAGCATGCACAGGGAATCGCCCGGCTCCTGCGGGACCGGTTCGCGGCCCCCGCCGACATTGTCATCAGCGACGACCCGGGGGCCTCGAAGAAGATTGCCGAATTCACCACCAACAACCGACCATGGCTAGTGGCTGTTCGGATGGTCTCCGAAGGCGTCGATATCCCCCGGCTACGAGTTGGCGTGTTCGCGACCACCACCTCTACTGAGCTGTTCTTTCGCCAGGCTGTCGGGCGTTTCGTGCGCTGGCAGGCGGGGAGGCCGAACCAGAAGGCCTACCTCTACATCCCAGATGACCCTCGGCTGCGTTCCCACGCATTCCAGATCGCCGAAGAGCGCCGACACGTGCTCCGGCCACCTGGCCAAGCTGACGAAGACATTCCCGACGATGAGGCCTTCGACAGCCAAATTCACCCTGACGACGAGCACGAACAGCTTGCATTGTTCTCGGTGGTGTCGGCAACTGCGACCGACATCACTGTGCACACCATCACCGATGAAGGTGTTCGCTACGAGCCCTTGTTCACCCCTGGCGAACAAGACGCTCACCGCTACGACTCCGACATCGAAATTCCTGAACCTGAATTCACCCTTGATCCCAATCTGGCTGTCGATCTGCCCGAAGTCCCCACTGCCGCCGGCCTAGTCCCCGCGACGGCAATGAGTGTCGCTGAGATCAAAGACGACCTCCGGACCCGCAACGCCCATGTCGCCAAGCGATTGGTCGACCTCACTGGCTGGAACCACGGCAAGGTGCAAGGCGAGATGAACCGGCTCGCCGGAATCACACGAGTCGGGACGGCGACAACCGAGCAACTGGAGCGCCGACTTCGCTACTCCGAAAGCTGGCTCCGGCGTCTTCAACGCGACTAACCCGAGACTTCCGAGCGTTCAGGCTCCTAGGACCTCAGACCAACAGCACATCTGTCATCACTTCGACGAGGGCCGGCCCGGGATGGTTGAGCGCCATTGCGAGCGAATCGTCGAGATCGCCAGCAGACTCGACACGCGAGCCGCGAGCACCGCACAACGTGGCGAACTCGGCAAAGTTCGGATTCTGCAGCGACGTTTGCCATACGTCGTACTCGGCATGGCGCTGTTCCTTTGAGATCTTCCCCAGCTCGCCGTTGTTCATCAGCACGTGGGTGATGTTCATCCCGTACTTGACCGCGGTCGTGAGTTCCATCGCGTACTGGCCGAACCCGCCATCGCCCGACACGCTGACAATCTGACGAGTGTCGCCTACCGCTGCCCAAGCACCCATCGACGCGGGCAACGAAAACCCGATCGAGCCGAGGTAGCCCGACATCAGAATGCTCTGCTCGGATACCTCGAAGTAGCGCCCAAAGCTGTAGGTGTTATTACCAACATCAACAGCGATCACCGCATTGTTGTCGATCTGACGAGCGAGAGCTGCAAAGAGCGATGCGGCATTGATGCCCCGCCCCTCGTCATCGATGAGTCGCGACTGTTTCTCGTCGCGCCAGATTCGCTTGCGGGTAGCCACCTCTGAGGCGTGATCATGGCTCTGGTGACGATCGCCGATTTGGTCAGCGAGCGCGCGGGCAGCCACACCAACATTGCCCAACACCGGTACGTCGACCGAGTGGAATCTGCCAAGCATCATCGGATCGTCGTCAACCTGAACGAGGGGCTTATACGAGGCAATACCGGTGTGGTTCGAGAACGATGCACCGAAGACACAGATCGCATCGCTCTCGTTCATGAACCAGCTCGCTATCGGCGTACCGCTTCGGCCGAGCACGCCACAGCCCAAGGGATGATTGTCGGCGATCAAGCCCTTCCCTTTGAAGGTGGTCGCGACGGGCGCACCGAGTTGCTCAGCAAAAGCGATGACATCAGCTATCTCGGCCCGCGCTCCAGCTCCAACCACAATCAGGGGGCGTTGCGCCGCAGCCAACAGTTCGGCTGCCTGCGAAACCACCTCAGTTGGCGGAGCGATCAGCCGCGACGCAACGCGTCCGGCCGGTCCACCTGCTGCGCTATCGCTGGGTAGGGGTTGAACTTCGTCGGGAAGAACAATATGGGCCACATCGCGTTCGACGAGCGCCGTCTTGCAGGCCAAGGTCATCAACTCCGCAGCGTTTGATTCGGCGTGCACCGTCTCGGAGTACCGAGCCACATCAGCAAAGGCAGCCTCCAGATCCACGTCTTGGAACGCTCCGCGACCACGGACGCCGGACGGAACCTGGCCGGAGATGGCCAGCACCGGGGATCGGTCGACCTTCGCGTCGTAAAGCCCGGTGAACATGTTTGTTGATCCGGGGCCGGCGATCGCGAAACATGCGGCGAGGCGCCCGGTGAGCTTGCCGTAGGCAGTTGCCGCGAACGCTGCCGCCCCCTCGTGGCGCACACCGATATACCTGAGATCGCCACGCGACTCCGCTTCTCGTAGCGCATCGGCAAACCCCAGATTCGAGTGTCCGACCATCCCGAACACGGTGTCGACGCCCCAGTTTGTCATCGTCTCAACCAAGGTATGAGAGATCGTCCGAATCTGTTCCGGATCATCAGGCACATCTACGTAGACACCATCGTCGCGGACCTCAACCGCGAAGCAAGGTGGGCCGTCGTTGTGGTCGCCAGGAGCATGGCCGTCGACTGGGTCGAAGTCGTATCCGTGCCACGGACAGCGCAACCAGGAGCGCTCCTCCACCCCGGGTTCGATAGAACCTTCGCCGAGCGGGCCACCCTGATGTGGACAACGGTTGTCGAGCGCTCCGAACGATCCGTTGCAGTTACTCACAGCAAGGCTGCGGCGACCGACTGAAACCGTCGTCACGCGGCCTTCAGGTAGGTCACCACTTTCAAGAATCCGATGCCAAACCATTTTCAACCTCCCAATAATGCGGTCTAACTACCATCTGAACCGCTACGACAGCAGA
Organism: Ilumatobacteraceae bacterium; assembly: GCA_019090765.1. Lineage (GTDB taxonomy): Bacteria > Actinomycetota > Acidimicrobiia > Acidimicrobiales > Ilumatobacteraceae > Sva-07. The sequence goes on along the minus strand of JAHRVJ010000230.1, from coordinate 5,245 downwards.
GCGTAGGGCAGCCGCAGAGGCGCCCCCGACACGCCGGTAGGGTTGCGTCATGCCTGCGACCGGTGAGCATCACCCAGCTTTTGAAGAATATTGCGAGTGCATCTTCGAGCTTGGCGAAGACGACGTCAGTGTCATCCAAGCGCGGATCGCTGACCGTCTGCAGGTTTCCCGTCCGGCTGTCAGCGAGATGATGAAGCGTCTCGAAGCCGAGGGCCTGATCACTTCCGACAACGGCATCCGCCTGACCGAGAGCGGCCACGAGCTGGGCGAACAAACCGTTCGGCGCCATCGCCTCGCCGAGGTCTTCCTGACCAAGTTTCTGAAACTGTCGTGGGCTGAAGCGCACCACGAAGCAGGCCGGTGGGAACACGTAATCAGCGACTCCGTCGAGCGCGCGATGAACGACCTTTTGGGTCACCCCACTACTTGCCCGCACGGCAATCCCATTCCTGGTTCCAACTACAAGGCTCCCGAATCGACCCCGCTTTCGAGCATCGACGTAGGGGCCGACTTCACAGTGGAGCGAATCACCGAAGAACTGGAGTTTGCGCCTGGGCTGCTCGAGTTCCTGGAGGCGTCGGCAATCCAGCCTGGCAAGATCGGCACGATTACCGCGGCGTCGCCCGATGGCACCCTCACAGTCGAAATCGAAGGCCAACACATCGGTGTCGGGTCTTTCGCTAGCGAACGCATCCTCGTTACTTCATGACTCGCGGCGCGCTCGCGGCCGGGATCCTGGCTGTCGGCCTCACGGTGGCTTCGTGTGCCGAAACAGTTGTTGAACTAGACGAGTCGACTGGCAACATCGACGGCACGCTTGCACCAACGACCACGATCCCCATCGTCGGCACCACCGCCGAGCTGTTGGACGAGATGGCCACCTCGATGAGCCGACTCAGTGCTCAGATCGCAGATGATGGCGACGAGCGAGCAACACTCTCCCGGATCGAAGACATCTGGGCAGTGGCACTGCCGGCGGTAGAGAATGACGATCCGAACCTGGCTACCGACATCGACACTACGGTCGAGATGGCGCGTACGGCAGTGGTGCGGATTAGACCAGCCGATGCTGACAAAGCGTTCCAGCTGCTGGTGGGCCTGGCTGAGATCTACAACAGCTAATCAGTTGGCCGCGACCCGCAGGGGGGTAGGGAGTTCGCGTGAGTGAACCACTGTCAACCGCTGCGTGGGGCGCGTGAGTGCGACATAGAGAGAACGCATTCCATGCTCGGTATCGCTAACGATCTGGGCCGGTTCAACCACGATCACGCCGTCGAGTTCAAGGCCCTTCACGACGCTGACAGGCACCAAGGTGACGCCTGCGTCAAGACCCGTGCGAGTGGCCCTGCCATGTTCAATTCCATTGGCGGCGAGATCGGCGGAAAGATCGACAATCATCGCGTCTGGAGCAACGATTCCGAGGCTGCCAGCAGGCAGCGCCTCTTGCAGCACTCGCACCTCGGCGGCCACAGTTGCGCCTAGCTCGCTAACGCTCTGCGCTTGCACAATCGACGGGCCCACGTCGCCTACGCGGACCGACTTCGGCGCCCGCAACGAAGGCGTGGCCGCGAGCATCACCCTGTTGGCCAATTCCATGATCTGACCCGGGATTCGGTATCCGACCGAGAGCCCAATCACGCGGGCGGGTCGACGGTCAGGCAAGTGGGCCAGTACGTCTTCCCAGTCGGCCGGAGCGAGTGGACCGGTCGCCTGAGCGAGGTCGCCGACAATCGTCATCGCTCCGCTCAGAGATCTTCGTGTGGCCATCTTGAGCTGCATCGGAGTGAGATCTTGCACCTCGTCGATCACAATGTGACCGTAGGTGCGGATCTCGTCGCGGTCATCGATCTTGCCGTCTTTGCCCAGCTTCGGCCCGAGCACGTCGCTGGCGTCATCGAGCAGGGCGACGTCAGCCATCGTCCAGCGCACATCGTCGACCGATTCAGACCGCTGACGGAACAACGCCAGCGCCTCGGATTCGTCGAGTACCCCGCGAGCTGCGACCTTCAAGAGAGCCTTTGAGCCGAACAGGTCGTGCAAGAGCTGCGCCGGGGTGAGAACTGGCCAGATCCGATCGAGTGTTGCCCGCATCTCAGGCATCGGACGCACCGTGTCTTTTACCGCTCTAAGGCCGATGTTGGGGTCGTGATAGCTCTCAGCAAGCGCGGCCCACACCTCGGACTCGACAAAGCGGCGCCCCGAGTTGTGTCTGGGAAAACGGCGGCGGGCCGTTCTGACAATGCGTTCGGAATCCTCGACTGTTAACCGCAGGTACCCGGTCCGAAATGGCAGCACCAGCTCGTCACGCAGAGGCCGTTCGCGGCTCGCGATAGCTTGGTCGAGAACATCGGACATTCTCGTGTCGCCCTTCAGGCGCGCCGCTGTCGGAGAGTCGGCAAGTTCGGCGTTCTCAGCCTCGTCTCCGGGTCGGAGGAAGTCGACGCCAGGGACCAGATCCGCGAGCACCACTTGTTCGATTCCGGCCTCACCTAACGACGGCAGGACACGTTCGATATAGCGCAGGAATACTCGGTTGGGACCGATAACCAGGACACCTTGATCTTCAAGCGGGAACCTGTGTGTATAGAGCAGGTACGCCGCCCGGTGGAGAGCGACAACCGTCTTGCCCGTGCCCGGGCCGCCCTGCACCACCAAGACGCCCTGCTGAGGTGAGCGAATGATTTCATCCTGCTCTCCCTGGATTGTGGCGACAATGTCGCCGAGCGTTCCGCTGCGGCCGCGTTCGAGAGCTGCCAGCAGAGTGGAGTACCCGCGCAGACCCGACTCCCCTTCGTCCGATGCCGCACTCGTCGACCCATCGAGACCCTCATCGTGGCCAAGACCAAGATGACCGGCCCCAAAAAGCTCGTCTTCGATCCCGACGAGACTGCGACCTTCGACTGCAAAGTGGCGGCGGCGCACGATGCCCATCGCATCACGCCCCGTGGCCCTGTAAAAAGGCTCAGCAACCGGCGCCCGCCAATCGACGACCACCGGTTCGCGATCCTCGTCGGCCACCGCGAGCCGACCAATGTGAAAGCTCTCAAGACCGTCAGGCGATTCTGCGGCGCGGTCGATTCGCCCAAAGACCAACGCAGCGTCGCCGAGATCCAGATCGGTCAACCGTTTTACCAAAGCACCATCGAAGGCGTTCCGCTCGAAACGCGCTTGAAAGGTCCCACCAAGATCGGCCTCATGGATGTCGCGGAGCCGCCAAGCCGCGCGGCGGCTGACATCGAGGCAATCGTATGCATGGTCAATAAAGTCCTGCTCGTCGCCAAGTTCCGGGTGCTGATGGGTCATAACGGAGTCAAGAAATGCTATCGGGGAGTCGGCCACCTCGGATATCTCCTCTAGATCCTCCCCAGATAGCGTCCTTCTGGCATGACTTTCGAAGATGTCACTTCGCCCTTCCTGCAGGCCGCCGCAGGCCAGGTCGCGGACCACACCCCGGTGTGGTTTATGCGCCAAGCTGGCCGCTCACTGCCCGAGTACAGGGGGGTGCGCGGCGAGGGTTCGATTCTCGACGCGATAAAAAAGCCCGACGTCGCCACTGAGATCACTCTGCAACCCGTCCGTCGATACGGGGTTGACGCCGCGGTGTTGTACAGCGACATAGTCGTTCCGGCCCACGCGGTTGGGTTCGGAATTGACGTCGCTCCCGGCACAGGGCCCGTCGCAGAGCAGCCACTCCGAAACCGCAAGGACCTCGAACGGCTACGGCCGATGGAATTCGATGATGTCCACTATGTGATTGCAACAGTTGAGCAACTGGCGACCGAGCTGCCAACGAACGTTCCGCTGCTCGCGTTCGCGGGTGCTCCATTCACTGTTGGCAGCTACCTGATTGAGGGCCGGCCCAGCAAGGACTACCGAAACACCAAGGCCCTCATGCGCACTGACGAGACACTTTGGCACGATGTGATGGACCGGCTCGCCGAGTCGGCAATCACCTTCATCGACGCGCAGCTGTCGCACGGCGCGGGCGCGTTCCAACTGTTCGACTCATGGGCCGGAGCACTTAGTCGACGTGACTATGACCGCTACGTGCTGCCTCATTCACGTCGAGTGTTCAGCGAACTCGCATCCCGGCACCCGCAAGCGCCGGCCATCCATTTCGGAATCGGGTGCGATCACCTGCTCGAATCAATGAACAGCGCTGGCCCCACAGTGCTCGGGCTCGATTGGCGGACGCCGATTCGTAATGCCCGATCACGGATGGGTGATGACCTCATCGTGCAAGGCAATCTCGATCCGGCGCTGGTTCTGGCGGGTCGCGAGCCAGCTATCGCGGGAGCGCTCGACGTGCTCCGCGATAACGAACTCGACAACGGTCAGCAACATCGGGGACACATCTTCAACCTCGGTCACGGAGTCCAACCAGATTCGGATCCTGAAGTTCTACAGGCCGTTGTGGACGTCGTGCACGAAACCACCCGCCAAGGCGCGACAACGAGCGCGAACAACTCTTGATGGAGCAGACGGCCGTACTGCTGATGGCCTATGGGTCGCCGGTCGACCTCGAAGACATTGAGCCCTACTACACAGATATTCGGCGCGGGCGCCCTCCAACGGCCGACGCGCTAGCGGCGTTGACTGATCGCTACTCAGCTATTGGCGGAGTGTCTCCTCTCGCCGAAGTTACCGAGGCGCAGCGCACTCAGCTTCAGCGGGAACTCGATGCAGCCGAACCGGGTCGCTACGTTGTCTCTCTCGGCTTCAAACACGCCTCACCCAAGGTTGAAGACGCGGCGCACGACTTGGCCGAGCAGGGGCATTTGCAGATCGTTGGGCTCGTCTTGGCACCGCACTATTCAGCGCGCTCGGTAGGTGACTATCTCGATCGCCTCCAGCAGGGGGTCGCGTCTTCGAATCGCGACCCAATCGTTGCCAAGATCAAGAGCTGGGCAACCGCGCCGGCGTTCATCGACTTCCTTGCCGACGATCTCCGCGACCGGCTGACGGCAATGCAAACACGCACAGAGCGAACCGTACGCGTGCTGTTCACTGCGCATTCGCTGCCCGAACGGATTATCGCCGAAGGCGACCCGTACCCAGATGAACTACGCGCGACGGCCAAAGCCGTCACCGATCGGCTGGGTTTACGCGAGGGAGACGATTGGCAAGTCGCCTGGCAATCTGCTGGCCGCACCTCCGACCCTTGGATCGGTCCCGACATCTTGACCGTCATCGACGAGTTTGGCGTCGATGACGACGTTGGTGGCGTGATCGTCTGCGCATGCGG
>JAHRVJ010000229.1 GCA_019090765.1 Ilumatobacteraceae bacterium | reverse complement strand
CGGCATTGGAAAGCAGCGACGCTGAGGGGCTGCCGGCGTATCTGGAAAACTCGAACCCGGCAAACACAGCGTTCTACGCAAGGCATGGATTCGTGCAACGTGGCACGATCATCTTGCCTAAGGGTGCGCCACCGCTGATTCCGATGTGGCGCGAACCGCGATGACTCGTCTACTGGTTCGTTAGCGGTGGCTCAGCTGGATTCGCCAATGATCTGGTCGAGCAGATCGTCGTCTATCGCACCCACTACGAGCTCGGTAGAGCCATCTGGGCTGACGATTGCGAGTGCTGGCTGCACAGGAACGCCGAATCGGTCAAACACGTCACCCGCGTCATCACTGATCTGAGGGAACGTGAGCCCGTGCTTGTCAATGAACCCTTGAAACGCATCGTCGCTCCCGGTCCACGCAACGCCGATGAAGTTGGCTGAATCGCCGAATCTATTTGCTGCCTCCTCGACCGAGGGGGCTTCACGGTTACAAACAGATCAAGTGGGAGCCCAAAACCAGAACACGGTTGGTTTGTCGGCGAATCCAGCAGCTATATCAATTTCGCCGCCTCCCACCAATGGTGCTGTGAACTGCAATGCCTCAGGAGCGACCGCGGGAGAATTGCTCTCGTCCGCCGTTTGGTCCGTCGCTGGCGGATCTGCGGTGGCGACGTCGGTGGCTGGCGCTGAATCTGAGGGTGCTGCAGATTCCGCGGAGGCGGAATCGGGTGCCGGCGCCGCGGTAGCGACTGGGTTGGTGCCCGTGCTGTTGCCTGAGTCGGACCCGGTTGAGCAGGCGGCGGCAAGCGCTATGAGCGCCGCGCCGGTGAATGCCAAGCGTGACGTGGCCCTTGCGTTCATTACTGCAACCCTAGCTGAGACGTGACGCCCCTTGCGGAGATTGCTGGGTCTTGGGAGGCGGTCATAGATCAGCGATGCAGGCATCGAGGCCGCCGAGTACGCCGGTACGGAAGGAGTCGATCTTCTCGAAGGCGCTGCCAACGATGTCGTCGTCGGAGTTGAGGTCGGCAACGAGCAGCACGGTCTGGATCGCCTCATCCAGATCGCCGGCAGAAACGGTCGCAGATCGGTCTTCATGTCGCGGCAGTGGAAGCGCGAAATCGATTGGGACGACCGTCTTGACCCAGGCGCCGGTGAGGCAGTCGTTCATCAGCTCTCGGGTTTCGCCTTTGAGGTCGGTGTCGAGCGCAACTTGGGCTGCTTCACTCCACGCCCAACCGAGCAGGTAGCCAACGGAGAAGTCCCCGAGAACTTCGTACAACTCGAAGGTCGCCGGGCTGTTGACATATACCTCGCCCGATGAGGTGCAGAGTGCCGTCCCGCGGTCGATGTCGCCTCGCAGGTCGTCACATTCGACATCGCTCGGTTTCTGGACGACAACAAGGGCGAGGGCATCGAGATCGGGAATCGTCGTCTCCAACTGGTTGTCCCAATAGAGGTTGAGATCTTCAGGAAGAAATGTGCCCAGCTGGTTTTCCTCGTTGAAGCCAAACGGGGCATCGCCGGTGCGTGCCTGCTCGAGATCACCAACCGTAAACTGGTTGGGAACGAGCGGCAGTGGCTCATCGAGCAGTTCTGCACATCGAGCCGGTCCCTCCAGGAATCCGACCTGGAATGCACCGACCCGATCGAATGCAGAGCCGTGTCCACCCGGAACAAACTGATCGATGCCCACGGGGTCGCTTACCTTGGTCATCGCGATCAGGCCAGCGCGCACGTCGGCGTCGGTGAACTGCAGCGTGGTCGCCTCACCCCTTGCTGCCCGCCCAGTCCACGCACCGGCGAAGCAGTCAGCCTGTTGCTCGGTGCGAATAGTTGGCAGTGAGCGATCAAGGGCGCCCGACCGGAACTGAATTGCGTGGGCGTACTCGTGAGCGAGGACCGTGCCAATCGTGCCCGCGCCGTAGGTTTTGGCGAGCTCAGCTAGGAGCCCGTCTTCGCCGTCGTCGTACACCATGAAGTCGCCTTCGCCGCAGTAGAACGCAACGAAGTCTTTTACCTCGTCATACGTTGTGCGCGGGGTTCCACACCCTGGAATGTCATCTGGTCGGCTGGGATAAGCGGCGTAGATTTCGCCTTGCAGCGGAACAAACTCGTCGCGGTAGATCGCTGGATACTGCTCAGTCCACCAGATTTCGATATCGGTCATCGCGGCTAGGAGAAACTCGTCGTAGGCGCGCTCGGGTTTGTTTGAGCCTAAATCGATCGCTGTTGGGTCAACTTCGGCGCTGGTTGTGATCGGCGGGAGGCTGGTCGCCGACGAATCCTCGTCGATTGGACCTTGATCCGGGTCTTGTTCAGCGTCGGGAGATGTGGTGGTTCTCGGCTGCGGGGGAGGTGCCACGATCGGCGGAGTGGCTGCTCTGGACTGATCGGATCGCTCCGCGCTGACGAGCACGTCTCCACCGCAGGCAGCGACGCCGATGGCTGCAGATGCAAGCAGCGCGATCATCCGTCCGGTACCCATCCCTCGACTCTACGTGGGGTAGGCCTCGGAGCCGCCGCGGGCTCGTTGATGTTCACCTGGTTCTTACCTCTACTCTCCTCGGTGCTTTCGCTGCCGAAGCCGCAGAGAGGGCGTCGAGCTGAACTGGTGAGGCGATCTACGATCTGGGAATGTCATCGTGCTACGTTGCGGCGAGCGCGGAGCCCGGAGGGCCGTCCTGATGGCATTG
>JAHRVJ010000228.1 GCA_019090765.1 Ilumatobacteraceae bacterium | reverse complement strand
GTGGTTGAACTAATTGACATCGATGGGCTGAGCTACAACGAGGCCGCCGAGGTGCTCGATGTACCCGTGGGCACGGTGATGAGTCGGCTACACCGCGCTAGATCCCGCATTCGCGACCGGCTCGCGCGCGTTGGTTTTGACCCCAGGAGGTCGCTGTGAAGAATTGGATCATGAACCTGTTCGGTCGTGGATCTCCCGGATCCATGAGCTGTCGCCAGGTCGGGGCGGTGCTGCAGGACTACCTCGATGGGCAAATTGACTCCGAGCGGGCGCAGCGAATTGAAGAGCATCTTGAGGAGTGCCGACGCTGTGGCATGGAGGCCGAGACCTACGAGCGGATCAAGGCCACATTGGCCGCGCAGCGAACTGAACTACCAGCGGAGTCTGTTGAACGATTGCGTGACTTTGGTAAGCGTCTAGCCGCGGGCGACGATCCGTCGGTGCCGTGACCGAACCTACGGCGGGTTCGGGGGCGGTGCCCCCAGTGCCAGCGTGGTCGAGTGTTATCGAGGGCGCTCGATTGATTCTGAGTGGTGTCACGTTCCGGACCGGTTCACGAGTCGCGCTCGTCGTGGGAACCATCTTGACGTTGGTCAATCAGGGTTCAGTGATCACAGGAGGGGACGCCACGTCGATGAATTGGGTCAAGATCGGCGTGAACTACCTCGTCCCATTCATCGTTTCGAGCATCGGCTATATCGCACCGTTCCGGGTGCGCAAGGGAGTTACTTGAGTCAGGCCAGTTGCCCGAGCGCGTCTTCGATACCACGGTGAAATGTGGGGTAGGCGGAAATCATCGATCGCAGCTCTTCGATCGGGGTGCGAGCGTGCACGGCGAGCGTGAGCATGCCAAGTACTTCACCACCGTTGGGACCCATCGAGGTTGCGCCGACCAGGACACCGCGTCGGCGGTCCGCGACCAGTTGGATGAAGCCCTCGTTGCCGGTCTTGTGGAGCCAACCCCGAGCCGTTGAGGGCACTTCAGCGCGTCCGACCAGCACGTCGATTCCGGCCTCACGCGCGGCGGCCGCGCCCAACCCGATAGAGCCAACTTCGGGATCGGTGAAAGTGACCCGGGGGAGGGCCGCGTAGTCGGCTGGCGTGTGGGGCTCGCCGAGGATCGCGGCGGTGACGATTTTCGACTGATACATCGCGACGTGAGTAAACGCGCCCCGGCCTGTGACGTCGCCGACAGCCCACACGCCGTCAGTTACCTGTAGGTGCTCGTCAACCGGTAACGCTCTTGCCTTGGGGTCGACTCCGATCGCGTCGGCTCCGATTCGGTCAAGGTCCACGCGACGACCCGTTGCCACAAGGAGTTGCTCGGCGACCAACTCGCGGCCATCGGCAAGCGTGACGTGGAACGCGTCATCGTAGGAGACTTGCGTTGCTCCGGTTCCGGTGACGACGTTGACGCCTTCCGACCTGAGTACCTCGGCCAGGAGATCGCCGGCCTCGGGTTCCTCTAGCGGTAGTAGACGATCAAGAGCCTCGACGATGGTGGTATCGACCCCGAAGCGGGCGTAGACCTGGGTGAGTTCTGCGCCGATCGCGCCGCCACCGAGAACGATGATCGAGCGGGGAAGCTCAGCGGTTTGGATCGCCTCTCGGTTTGTCCAGTATGGGGTGTCGGCCAAACCCGGGATTGGGGGTATGGACGCCGTTGTGCCCGTGGCGATAACGACAGCGCGACTGGCCGAGTATTGATGGCCGTCTACCTCAACGATGTTGGCTGACACGAGTCGGCCCCGACCGCGTACGAAGGTTCCGCCCTTGCCGGTAAAACGGTCGACCGCAACAGTGTCGTCCCAGTTGTCTGTCGCCTCGGCGCGAATTCGTTCGGCCACGGGGGCCCAGTCGGGGGTCACGGTTGAGGAACCTGCCACACCGGGAATTCGACGCGCTTCGGCGAGTAGGTGAGCCGCGCGAATCATCATTTTCGATGGGATACAGCCCCAGTACGGGCACTCGCCGCCAACCAATTCAGCCTCGATCCCCACGACTGATACTCCGGCCGCGGCGAGGTTCCCGGCGACGTCTTCACCGCCTGGGCCCATCCCGAGCACCACTACATCTGTCGTTGTCTGGTTGTCGCTCATTGGCGTTCTCCTTTGCTCAGCGTGTGTCGGGCGTTTCGGGCCAGCCGTTGGAGCCGACGCTTGCCAGGTAGCCCGACCTCGCGGTCAAGCTCCTGGCCGGATTGGTTGAGCACCACCAATGTGGGGATGCTCTGGATATTGAACGCTTCTGCGGCGCTCGGGCTGGTGTCGACGTTCACCCTGGCGAACTGCAGCTTCGGATGTGTTCCGTGCTTGTCGGCGAGTTTGTCGAACATCGGGTGCAGCGTCTTGCACGGCCCACACCAGGGCGCCCAAAAATCAACGATGGTGATGCAACCGGTGATGGCAGTGGGGAACGAATCGTCGTCAAGCTCGATGACTGGTTCGACCGTTGGCGAGGTGGTTGCGGCGTCAGCTCGTGTTCGGGCAAAGAGGTTACGTTTCTCGCGAGTTTCTGTATTGATGTTCACCGGACTCGGTTGGGTCCTGACATGCTGTTCTTCACGAACCATTCGACTGGTTCCCTTCTAAGAGTCGTCGCGAATCGTTGACCGGCGTCGTGATGGGAACCCGCTCTGGCAGGTGGCACTTCCCGCTGCGGTGGAGCCGCGGGTTGGCTGAGTCAGCAGGACAACTACTAGCACCAGGCCGCCTGCGCGTAGTGCGACGTCGGCGAGATTGAACACGCGTGAGTAGAAGTCGATCTCGATCCAGTCGATGACTGCTCCTCGGCCGACTCCAGACTCACGAACGAGCCGGTCGACCAGATTGCCGATTCCGCCGCCGATCACGGCCCCCAGCGCGATCGCGGCCCCGCTGGGAGCCGGGAGGTAGAGGCTGCCACCGATGACGCCGGCAATGGCGGCAAGCACGATGCTGAGGGTGATCAGCGTCCAGAACAGCGATGCGCCCGTCGCGATCCCGAAGGGACCCCCAGGATTACGCACGATCACAAAGCGAAAGGGGCCGAAGGTTTGCGGTCCGTCGCTGAGGATCAACAAAGCACCGGCCTTCGTAAACTGATCTACCGCGGCGATAATGCCCGCCACCGATAGGACCACGACGGGCCAGTAGTTGGCCTTTCCCTTCCAGGAACATCTGCTTGTGGTGGGGCTTGCTGCGTGCACAACTCCATCAAATACCGCTCTAGCCATGCTCCGGAAACCCGGTATCGCCCACTCCAATTCCCACCCCAATCAAACGGAAGGGGTCAGACCCCTTCCGTTTGATTGGGGCTATGGCTTGTCTAGGGCATCGATGAAGTCGGCGACTAGTTCGGCGACCTCGTTGGCATGACTCGACTCGTGCATCGAATGGCCTCCGCCTTCGAGGACGACGACACGAGCGTCGGGCATCTTGCGCTCAAGATACTGACCGGCACCAGTGAAGTCTGGCCGGTCATCCCCGCCTGCTAGAACCAGTGTCGGCGTGG
>JAHRVJ010000020.1 GCA_019090765.1 Ilumatobacteraceae bacterium | reverse complement strand
GTAGCCGACTCATCACCGTGCCCACGGGTACATCGAGCACCTCGGCGGCCTCGTTGTAGCTCAGCCCATCGATGTCAATTAGTTCAACCACCTGTCGGAATTGCTCTGACAGTGAGCCGAGTGCGTCAACGATCTCTGAATCGATCTCGTTGTCGATGCCGGAATCGGCGCGGTCAGGTGATGCTGCCGACGCCACCCTGTCGTTCGCCACGTCAGGGTCCCGCAGCAACTCGGGCCGCCGACGGCGATTGCGATTGATATGGGTGTTACGCAGAATCGTGAGCAGCCATGCCCGCGGATGTCGCCCGTCGAATCCGTCAATGCCCCGATATGCGCGCAGCAAAGTGTCCTGAACAAGATCTTCTGCCTCGGCGTAATTACGAGTGAGCGAGTTCGCAACTCGTAGCAGCACTTCGATCTCGGGCATCACATACCGCTCGAAGGACGTGTCGTTCATTGCCCGTTCTTCCACTGATCCAGTCTCCCACCGATCGGATCTCTCCGCGACGCGCGGCACAGTCACTCGATAATTGCAGTGTCGGGCTGGAAGGCCGACCAAGCAAACCAGAACGTGTCTACGTGTTCCACTGCCTCAAGCGCCGACCCCTCAAGTGGGCCATCTACTGCTTGCCCCAGGAGATTCCAGGTGGAGCCAGTCTGGTCATCGACGAACTCATCTTCAGCAGCTACGAAAGTGAGCGACTGACCGTCAACGATGGGAACGAAGACACCGCTGGCGCCAACGTCGAACCCATCGGCAACCTCGTTCGCGTCAAGGGCTGATGCTGTTCCTGGCACCCAGAAGAACACAAGGTCGGTGGCGCCGAGTTCGGCCGCGACCACTCGCTCTTCTTGGAGGGTGAACAGCGGCACTCCAAGCGCTTGATCGTCACGCTCGACACCAACGATTCTCGTCTTGGCTGTGTACCTCCCATCGACTTCACCTTCGTACAGGAAAGGAGCAGTGCGCACATCGTCGTATCCGGGGTAAGGGTTACGGCCGTAGGGGCGGTCGATGCCGGTATCACGGCCGAGCACTAACCCATCGGGGTTGGCGTCACGCCATACGCCCCAGGGCACGGTTGCCACCGGGAATGTTTCGATCTCCACACCTGTCAATTCGCCGACGATCCCTTCACCGCTGAAATGGCTCCAGAGCGTCTCGGTCTGCCGGTCGAACATGACCAGTGCCGAATTGAACAGCAATCCGGACACTCCAAATTCCAATACCCGGTCATCAATCCGACGGTCGTATGCGACAGCCGAATTACACAGCGGGCAGTAGGTAACACCGACGGGGATGCCACCAACGGTGTCATTCACGATCTCGTGCCACGTGAGGATCTGTACGGGATAGGCCCGCACGTCTCCGTTGACCTCCAGTGCCAGAACTGGTTCGTTCTCCTTCAAGAAGTCGACCTCGTCAACATCCAGGAACTTGGGCTCATCGATGGAAGGAATCCCATCGGGCGGCGGTCCGCCACTGCGAAGATCAGTGAGTTCAACCAGTGGCGTCGGCGTCCCGTCGAGCGCTGCCCCGCTCGCGATCGCCAATCCCGACACTGTCACATCAGGAGCCGTCGGCTCAATCAGTTCCAACGAAACAGAGTCTTCCGAGCCTGTCTCGCCATCGGCGGTCGATTCGGCCACCGAGTCAGAGGGCGACGAGTCGCCATCGCCAGTTGATCCACAGGCCACTGCAATGAGCGGAAAGACCAACAGGAACAACGTAGAACGTCGTCGCATTTTCGAAGTCACAGCCATGATTAGATAACCCTGTTCGCACCTGTGCTCTTCCCGCGAATACTTGGCCGCAAATATTGACCAGATACTCGACAAGAAGATAGCCAACCGAGGGAATGCCCCGCTGCGCAACCGGGTTTCTGAGTCATGCTTACTTGGCGAAGATCCGCATTTCGAAGGACTGCCTTGGTCGCCGTCGGCGCCGTGTTGCTTGCCGCCTGCGGCACGGGTGGTGACGCAATCAACGAGACATCGGGATCGGACGCGGAATCTGCGGAGCCAGCCGATCTCGGGGCTGAGTTTGCTGCCGCGTTCGCTTCTTCAACGACCCTCACCGATGGCGCGGCGTTTGACGGGGCAGCCCTCGCCGGCACCGATGCGGTGCTCTGGTTCTGGGCCCCGTGGTGCACGATCTGCCGCGGCGAAGCTCCCGAGATCGCCGAGGTGGCCGAGAAATTCGCTGGCCAAGTACCGATCGTCGGCGTTGCCGGCCGCGGCGAACTCGACGCCATGAATGACTTCATCTCCGACACCGGTACCGACTCACTGACCCAACTCGCAGATCTCAACGGCGACGCATGGAGCGCCTTTGGAATCTTCGGCCAACCCGCCTTCGTCTTTATCGACGACACCGGCGACGTTGAGGTATTCGTCGGCAGCATGAGCAGCAACAACCTCGCTGACCGTATTGGCGAGTTGATCGCAACATGACCGGTCCATACGCCCTAGCGATCGCGGCCGGAATGGCGGCCACAGTAAACCCCTGCGGCTTCGCGCTGCTGCCCGCCTACCTATCAGCATTCGTCGGCATCGAGCACAAGGGCGGCCGCGCCGGGGCCGTCGGGCGGGCGCTGACCGTATCAGCGGCGCTCACAGCTGGATTCGTGCTGGTATTCGGTGCCTTCGGGCTGATTGTCAGCCCACTCGCCCTACGGCTTGAGGAATACCTCCCCTGGGCCACGGTCGTCATCGGCATCGGACTCATCGGCCTCGGAATTGCGCTCCTCATGGGACGCCAGCTCAAGCTCAGCCTGCCCCGCTTCCAAAAAGGTGGCAGCGACGGAACGCTGCCCTCGATGTTCCTATTCGGCATCTCGTATGCGGTTGCCTCACTATCTTGCACGATCGGCCCATTCTTGGCGGTCACCACCAGCACCGTCCGTAGCGACAGTTGGATTGCGGGCATCGGCGTGTTCGTCGCCTACGGACTCGGGATGGGTGTCGTCATCGCGATCCTCACTGTTGCAGTTGCGCTGGCCAAGTCTGGAGTGGTGCAACGATTCCGCAACTTGCTCCCGGTGATGAACAAGATCGCAGGCGGGCTGCTCCTACTGGCCGGGGCCTACGTTGCCTACTACGGCTGGTACGAGATACGAGTACTCAACGGCAGTACGAAAGATCCAATTATCGACCGTGGTATCGAAATCCAGCAATGGCTGCAGAACAAGATCGTGCCAGACGACCCTGCGTCGTTCACGATTGGTGCAGCCATAGTTCTCGGTTTGCTCGCCGGTGCCGTCGCTATCACTCAACGGATTCGCGGGACCCCGGTGCCTGAACCGACCAATGGCATTCCCGACGATGGCGTTCCCGGCGACGCCGTTCTGCACTCGGCGTCAGAACCCACCGCAGCGAGCAGGTGATGGAGAACAACCAGAATCTCAGTCCGGCTAACCAACCGACCCGGGAATCCGCCGCGACCTACACCCGGCGAAGGCTCCTCGTCGCAGGTGCAGCCGCTGCTGTTCCGCTAGCAATTTGGGCCAAGGTTGCTGCTTCCTCATCAGACAACTCTGGCGACACCGAGGCCCCTCCGACACCGTCGTCAGCATCGACCACCACCACATCGATCGCCGCGACGACTACCCCAACGGTACCGGAGCAGTTCAGCTCGATCACGGCCAACTTGCAGCTGGGCATGATCAGTGACGATGTCGCACAACTACAGCAACGACTGACCGACCTGAGCTTCGACCCCGGGCCAGTTGACAGCTACTTCGGACAGAGCACCATGCGCTCTGTCTGGGCCTTCGAGAAGCTCGTGCTCAACATTGCGCGGACTGACGCGGCCGGATTGGTCACTCCCGCTCAATGGGACGTGCTGCGGGCGCCGCTGGAAATCACGCCACGGCGATCAACAAACGGTCAGGCGAACCACACTGAGATTTACTTGCCAGAGCAGGTAGTGGCGGTGTTTCACAAGGACCAACCAGTCCTGGTGTCCCACGTTGCGTCAGGCAAGCTTGACCAAAACGGCGACCCGGCCGAGTGGTGCGAGTTGGTCACTGTCGACACCGACGAAACTGGGACTCCGCTCGATGAGCCAATCGAGCGGGATATCTGCGGGCGCTCCAAGACCCCAGGAGGGGTATTCAAGTTCACTCGACGAGTCGAGGGGATTCGCCAGGGCGCTTTGGGGTCCATGTGGAACCCGGTCTACTTCAACTACGGCATTGCCGTGCACGGTGCAACCAATGTGCCAGCGGCGCCCACCTCCCACGGCTGTGTCCGCCTCCCGATGCATATCGCGGACTACTTCCAAGACCTTGTCGCGAACGGCGACCGAGTCCTCGTGTGGAACGGCGAGGCGGAGCCCGAACAAGTAAGTGAGCGCGACATGCTTCCCGTCTTCGACTACGCAAACCCCGACGCCACCACCACTACGACGAGCACCACGAGCACAACAACCACCGCTCCGCCACCCGTAACAACTGCCGTGCCGACAACAAGCGTGACACCAACAACGGCGGCTCCCACCACCAGCACGACTGCGCCTACGACGACTACAACAGTGTCGGAGTCGCTGATTGAGTGATCGCCGACCCGGCGATCAGAGTGTTACCCGTCAATCACAGTGAGGCCAGCGGATTGGCCCCGCGACAGATGGTCATCGATGTCGCAGATCAGCCTGTAGGGGCCGGCATCGTCAAAGGTCACCGTCACGTCTGCTCGACCACCGGGGCTAATGCGGCTAGTTTCACCAAGACGGCGTCCGTCAGCATTCAACACCTGTAGCGAGTGGTCCACCTGACCGGCATTGACGAGCACGAAGTTGATCGTGTCACCGGCGATGATCTCACCGGGGTCACCCGCAAATGCGTACTCGGTTGCCGTCACCTCAACACTGCGGTCCGGCGTCGCCGCGGCGGGCTCGTCATCGCTCCCCCCGCAACCGGCCAACGCAAGAACGCCGACGACAGCTATGGTCGCCAAACGGTGACGATTTCCACCCCGCGGCTGGTCCGTACTTGCCACGTCAACTGTTGATCGCGAAGTCCACCACACGTCTCCAACGATATTCCACGGCGGCGGCGCGCCGAAATCGACTTCACACTCAAGACTCCGAAATGTCGAAGCAGTTCAGTAATGGCGCAATTCCACGACGCCGCCATCGGGGTCAAGAACATAAAGCGACGTCCCGTTTCCCCGCGCTCCGAAGCGGGTCCCAGGTCCGTCGACAACCTCGAAAACACCTGACCTCGCAATCTCATCGAGATCGGTCGGCTCGATCACTAGACAGAAGTGGTCGAGCCTCCCCTCGCTCGGGTCCCCATCGAAAAAATCGATAATCGTGTTCTCGTTAACTCTTGCCGAGGGGAACGGCGCTTCGCCACTTCGCCACGCTGCCACGCGCACCGGTTCGAGACCGAGTACGTCCAAGTACCAACTCAGCGTCGTTTCGACGTCAGCACACTTGAGGACGATGTGGTCGAGTCCGGAAATATTGACTGGCGAATCCATCGTTATCGCTGGTCAGCAGCAGCGTCGAGCAGGTCCTCGACGCATGGCGCGAAGTAATAGGAGCCTGTGACAGGTGTGCTGAAGTCGAGTAGCCGGTCTCGCAGACCATCACTCGCAGTGCCGTACATTTGCGCCAGCATGCCATTGAAGCGGTCTCGCTCGGCGCTGAATCCGACAAAGAATAGGCCGCGCTCTGTGACGTCACCGAAGGGCAGGCTCCGGCGATAGATCGGACGCTCGTGGCCATCTTCATCCAGCAGCTCCGCGCGCGACACGTGAGCATCTGTGGGAAGAATCTCTTTGGGGAGAGCAGCGCTGTCGACCTTTCGTCGACCGATTACGAGCTCCTGATCAGCAACATTCAGTTCGTCGAAAGCGGCCAGGTCATGAACCCAACGTTGGGCAATCACATGTGACCCACCAGCGCCAGGTGCGCCATCGGCGATACAAGCCACCGACACCGCCGCGGTCGGCGGAGGATTCTCTGTCCCATCGATGAACCCGGTCAGGTCGCGGCTGTCGTGATAGACGAAACAGCGGCTTTCCGCCGCCAAGGTTGCGACCCCTTCCAGGATCGACGTCGCTGCGGTTGCCAAATCGAGTACGTCATCAACACCGGTGCCGTGGATCCAGATCCAGAGATCGTGCTGGGTACTCGGCGCAATATGTCCATCGCAACCTGTTATCTCAGCGAAACTGCCGAGATCAGCAGGCACGGAGTCAGACAACCCGCGCCACAAGTCAGGGCCGAAACCAACGACAACGTTGCTACCGCCACTACCAACAATCTGCTCGTTGAGGGCGGCAACCGCGGCGCCAATCAGCGCAGGCCGTACCGACCCATTGACATCGAACTCAAGATGATGATGAGTGCGGGTACCGAGGGCGAATATTCCGGCTTGAGGCGTAGGCATAATGAATCTGAACGCAGTGTATTCCGCCGCCTCAAGTCATGTCGCGCCGGGCAAGGGCGACCAACCCCGCCCATAGCAATAACAACGCGACCGCGCACAAACACAGGATCGGCAGTATCTCGAATTCGGCTGCGGGAAGCGCTGGAACATGCTGGAACGGTGAGATGTTCAGCGCCCACTGCGGAAGGTTGAGCACCGTCGCGAAGAAGCCGACCAGCACCGCGTAAGCAAACCCACCCCACACCAAAGGCGACCACCGCGGCGCGAGTCCGAACGCCAAGACCACCGTCCCAGCCATCACCAACATCGCCGGCACCATTACGAGCGCGGAAGCGAGGAGCGGAAGAATCTGGCCCACGTCGCCGGAGACGAGGGCGAAGCCGACCCCCACCGCCAAACCAGAAAGGCCCATGATAATCACCGTGCCGCCCGCCGCGACAGCAGTGTGGCTCAATGCCCACTGGTATCGCGGCGTAGGTGTTGCAAGAACCGGATCGGCGCGACCAGCCAACTCCTCAGAGCGCAGACGCAGCACCGACGAAACAGTGAAGCCAGCAGCGATCAACGCCACGATGAGCATCGCCATCGACAGGAACGCCTCGGTGATCGAACCTTCGCCAAGTTGAGCCAAGAAATCGGCCAGCTCCGGGCTCTCATCGAATATGCCCTCAGCCTGATCGGCCACGATGCCGTAAAAGAAGCCGATCAATCCGACTCCGACGGTCCACCCAACAACCGACGCGCGTTGCAGCTGGACGGCCAACGCCAACGGGGTCGCCAGGCCCGGGGCAGCTACGGCCCGACCGGGGCGGTGTGCGACCAGGCCAGCACCGAAGTCGCGTCGATTCTGAAGCTGCACGGCGACGTAGACCAATACTGCGGTCGCCACGATGGGGAGCGCTAGCACCCACCAACGTTCATCGGCGTATGCCCGGATCGCCTGAGCCCAACCAACCGGTGACAGCCACGTGAGCCTGCCGTCACCAACATCTCCAACAGCGCGTAGTACGAACGAGATTCCGAGGGCCGCACCCCCAAGGGCCAGTGCCGAGCGCGCTACGGTTGCGATCTGAGCGGTCACGGCCGCAATCCCGGCAAAGACAGATCCGGCTCCCACGAGCACCAGCCCAAATGCAAGAGTCCCCGCCAATGGTAGGTCGTAGGCCAAGAGCGTCGCCACCACACCCGCCGCAACGGCAACGTTGGTCATCGTGACACCCACAAGTGCAGCTGCCAACTGCGCGTGGCGCCCCGCAGGAGCCGCGCGAATCATCTCGGCTCGCTCGCTCTCCTCTTCCCCGCGAGTATGCCGAACCACCAAAAAGATGCTCATCAGACCAACGAGCAGAATCGTCCAGACTCCGACTTCGTTCATCATTACTGCAGCCGTGGTCGGGTCGTCGAGGCCGTAGCCCGGACCAACCTGCACGACTAGGGCAGTGCTACCACGCGCCAGTCGTGCGTACTGCTCCAGTTCCGCCGGAGTGTTGTAGAGCCCGGTGATGCTCACGGCGGTGATGAGCACCAGCCCAACGATGCCCCCGAACCACAGTGCCATCCGGACACGGTCCCGACGAAGCAGCAGCCGGACCAGGCTGCCGAAGCCAGCGAGAGCCGATAACTGACCTTCGCCGCCTGCAGTTGGTGAGCGCGACGCTACCGGGGCAGAAGTGGCGAGGGCGGTCATGGCGGGCCTGCTCCATTGGCGCTCGCTTCGAGTTCGTCGCCATAGTGCCGAAGAAATAGCTCTTCAAGCGTCGGTGGCTGGCTCACCAGCGAATCGATCCCGAACGATGACAGGTGACGAATCGCACCATCGAGAGCGCTGCTGTCGACATCAAAACGGAGGAGATCGCCATCGATACGCACGTTGTGGATGCCGCCAAGCTGATCGAGGCCGTCGACAGTTCTGACGGTGGCAACAGCGATGCTCGTCCTTGTTAGCAAGCGGAGCTCATCGAGGGTCCCCTGCTGCACCGCTCGTCCCTGCCGGATGATGGTCACCCGATCGCAGAGCCTTTCGACCTCGGCGAGAATATGACTCGACAACAAAACAGTGCACCCCTGGCTGATTGCTTCGAGGACACAATCCTGGAACACCGACTCCATCAGCGGATCAAGCCCCGCCGTGGGTTCGTCGAGCAACAGAAGTTCGGCGTTGGAGGCGAGTGCTGCCACCAGCGCGACCTTCTGACGGTTGCCCTTCGAGTAGGTCCGGCTCTTCTTACGCGGATCAAGATTGAACCGCTCAATGAGATCGTCGCGCCTACGACGATCAACTCCTCCGCGCAGTCGGGTCAGCAGATCGATGATCTCGCCACCGGACAGGTTCGGCCACAAGTTGACATCGCCAGGCACATACGCCAGACGTCGATGCAGCTCCACTGCATCGCGCCACGGATCTCGGTCGAGCAGCACTGCTTTGCCGCTGTCGGGCCGAAGAAGACCGAGCAGCACGCGAATCGTGACTGTCTTACCCGCACCGTTAGGACCGACGAAACCATGTACTTCACCGGTAGCAACTTCAAGATCGAGCCCATCTAGGGCACGCGTAGATCCGAATGTCTTTACCAAATTCCGGATCGAGATTGCCATCGACATGAACCGAGTCCCTTCTGCCCTACCCATAGTAGGCCAGGTCTCAGAAGAGGACTGAGGCGATGGTTGCTGTCTACCTACTGGTCG
>JAHRVJ010000227.1 GCA_019090765.1 Ilumatobacteraceae bacterium | reverse complement strand
GTGCCGCTCCGCCAGCTCGAGCCACCCGGCAGGCGGCCCGAGCGGTTGAACCGGTCGCGATGCCATCGTCAACGACCAGTACCACTCTTCCAGCGAGCGGAATCTGTTCGCGAATGGACCGCAATTTTTGTGAACGGCGTTCAAGCTCGTGGCGTTCTCGCTGCTCGACGGTGGCGAGGTCCTTGCGTGAGACACCGAAGCCGCGCGCCACTTCGTTGTCGATGACGCGCACCCCTCCTTCGCCGATGGCACCCATGGCGAGCTCAGGTTGAAATGGAACTCCGAGCTTGCGCACGATGATCACGTCGAGCGGGGCCTGTAGAGCGAGTGCCACCTCACGCGCGACTGGAACTCCTCCGCGTGGGAGGCCGACGACGACAACATCGTCGCTGCGATACCTGTCCAGTTTTAACGCAAGCTGCTGGCCAGCGTCGACCCGGTCGGAGAACATTGGTTACCTCTCCGCTTTCTGTCACACCAACTGATGGCGATGCGATCACCCGATTTGGGTGCGACGATCAGAATCGGATTGACCGATTCCAGTATTGAACGCCGAGTACCGCGGCGGCAGAGGCAAATGGCCTCTAGCTAGGAATTCGCCCGACAGCGGCGAGCAGGGCTGCTACTTTTTCTTGGCGAGGCGCTTGGCGGCACGACCGATTGGTTCGATCTGGCGCTTGTCGAGGTCACCAATCTCGGCACCGTTGTTGAACAACACGCGGTAGCGCTGCCAATTGAAACCGTTTGCGAGGATGACTTTGCCTTCGGTGCCCACCGGTACGCCGTGGATTTCGGCCGTCGTGCGAACCTTGTCGCCCATTTTCAATACGAGCTGGTCAGGGTGAGGCGTGGCGAGGCTATGTGGCTTCCAGAACTCCATTACTGCCCATTCTGCCCGCTCGCGAGCGAATCGCGCGAGTTCACTTTGGAAATCGACGCTGCCCCTTTGCGGTGATGCCTTGAACTCGGTTCTGAATCGGAGCCCTACCGGTAGACTCGCTCGCCTGTGAAGAGTTCGTTGGAGGCCCTCGAGGGCAACAAAGTCAAGCTGTACGTCGAAGTCGAAGAAGCTGAGTTCGAGCACGACATCAACCGCGCATTCAAGGTCATCGCGAAGGAAGTGAGCCTTCCCGGGTTCCGCGCTGGCAAAGTGCCACGCAAGGTGTTAGAGGCCCGCGTTGGTCTCGGCCCGGCGCGTGAGCAAGCGCTACGCGACGCCGTCCCCGAATACCTGGCGAAGGCAGTTCGCGAGCACGATGTCGATCTGATCGCCACGCCCGAAGTCGATATCACCGAGGGCGAGGAGAGCGGCCCGGTCGAATTCGACGCAACCTGCGAAATTCGCCCAGTGGTGACCGTTCCCGGTTACGGCGGGCTGCGTGTGGAGCTGCCATCAATCGATATCAACGACGACGATCTTTCCGAGGCGCGCGCAGCTGAGTTGCGTAAGGGTGGCGAGCTGGCTGATGCCGACCGTCCCGCCGAAGTCGGCGACTACGTCACACTCGACCTCGCCGCTACCCGCGATGGTGAAGAGGTTGCTGGCCTTAATACCGAAGACTGGTCCTACGAGATCGGTCAAGGTTGGGTTACCGACGACTTCGACGACCAGCTCGTCGGTGCATCTGCTGGCGACGAACTGACCTTTGAGTCGACGCCCAAGTCCACTGAGGAGCCGTGCGACTTCACCGTGCAGGTCAATGTGGTGCAGGAGATGACCATCCCAGAGCTGACCGACGATTGGGTGTCAGACAACCTGGGCGAGTTCGACACCGTCGACGAGTGGAATGAATCGCTTGGCGATTCGTTGGGCGAGGACAAACTGAACCAGGCTCGCCAGCAGCTTTCGGGTGCGGTCAACACGGCGCTTGCCGGCCTCGTTGATGAGGAGCCACCAGAAGCAATGGTTAATGGCGACCTGCAGCAACGGGTGCAGAACACGGCTCAGCAGTTCCAGGCTCAGGGCATCGATCTCGGCCAGTGGCTCGCCTCTACGGGTCAGGAAACCGATCAGTTCATCGAGTCGATGCGAGGCCAGTCAGAGGAGGCAGTCAAGGTTGACCTTGCGCTGCGGGCTGTTGCCGAGGCCGAGGGGTTCGAAGTCGAGCCAGAGGATCTCGAAGCTGAGTACGTGCGGTTGGCGATGCAGTACCAGCAGAAGTCGAAGGATATTCGCAAGGCCTACGAGCAGAACGATGCGGTGCCGGAACTGATCGCCCAAGTTCGCAAGTCGAAGGCGTTCGACTGGTTGCTCCACAACGTTGAGTTCGTCGACGATGGCGGCACGGTCCTCGATCGTGACGTGCTTCTTGGCCACAGCCACGACGAAGATGGCGGGCACGCCCACGACGATGCTGACGCGAGCGCCGACGACGGCGACGATCATGAAGTGAGTTCGGCAACCGAGGAGGAATCAGAATCATGAATCTCGATGCGGTGAACTATCTCGTTCCGAATGTGGTCGAGCAGACCAGTCGGGGCGAGCGTGCTTACGATCTGTACAGCAAGCTCCTCAAGGAAAACATCATCTTCCTGCAGACGCCTGTTGATGACCAGATAGCGAGCCTGATGTGCGCGCAGTTGATCCACCTCGAGTCGGAGAATCCCGACAAAGACATCAACATCTACATCAATAGCCCTGGTGGCGACATCACCGCGCTATTCGCGATCTACGACACGATGCAGTTCATCAAGAACGACATCGCCACCATTTGTCTCGGTCAAGCTGCGTCGGCGGCGGCGGTGCTACTCGCTGCTGGAACCAAAGGGAAGCGGATGGCGCTACCACATAGCCGGGTGCTGCTGCACCAGCCAAGTGGCCAGGTCGGGTACGGTCAGGTCACCGATCTTGAGCTGGCGGCCAAAGAGATATTGCGTATGCGCGAGCTAATCGACGAGATTCTCGCTGAGCACACTGGCCAATCCGTCGAGCGGATTCATGAAGACACCGATAGAGATTTCGTTATGGAGGCGAACGAGGCGCTCGAATATGGCATCATCGACACATTGATCTCCTCTCGCGACTCGGTCGACCGCACGGGTCCGATCCGCTAACCGGGTGGAGGTCTGGAGCCTGATATGTCACTGGTCCACGATTCGTCGTGGCCGATGGGGCAAACTGTCGGACTCCGATCTACACAACGTAGGTAAGGATTGAGCAGAGGTGATCAACAGTGGCCAAATTCGGTGACACCGGCGAACTGCTGAAGTGCTCGTTCTGCGGCAAGTCACAGAAGCAAGTCAAGAAGCTGATCGCGGGGCCTGGCGTCTACATCTGCGACGAGTGCATTGACCTCTGTAACGAGATCATTGAAGAAGAACTCACCGAAACCGCCGAGCTGAGCTTCGAAAACCTGCCTAACCCCCGTGAGGTGAGGGCCTTTCTCGACGAGTACGTGGTCGGCCAAGACGAAGCGAAGAAGATTCTGGCGGTCGCGGTGTATAACCACTACCGCCGGGTGCAATACCAGAATCAGGAGGCCACGGTTGGTCGCCGCGACGAGGTCGAACTCGCCAAGTCAAACATTTTGCTCTTAGGCCCCACTGGTTGTGGCAAGACCCACCTTGCCCAAACCTTGGCTAGGCAGTTGAACGTGCCGTTTGCGGTCGCCGACGCCACAGCGCTCACCGAAGCTGGATACGTCGGCGAGGACGTCGAGAACATCCTGCTCAAGTTAATCCAAGCCGCTGACTTCGATGTCAAGCGCGCCGAGACGGGCATCGTCTACATCGATGAGATCGACAAGGTGGCTCGCAAGAGCGAGAACCCGTCGATTACGCGTGACGTGTCGGGCGAAGGCGTGCAGCAGGCGCTGCTCAAGATCTTGGAGGGCACGCAAGCATCAGTGCCACCGCAGGGAGGCCGTAAGCACCCCCACCAAGAATTCATTCAGATCGACACGACCAACGTCCTGTTCATTCTGGGTGGAGCGTTTGCCGGTCTTGAACCGATAATCGAGAGCCGGATCGGGCACAAGGGCGTCGGATTCAATGGTGTCGTCAGGTCCCAAGTTGACCGTGACCCAGGCGAGTTGTTCACTCAGGTGCTTCCCGAAGACTTGGTCAAGTTCGGAATGATCCCGGAGTTCATTGGTCGCTTGCCGATGATCGGAGCGGTTGGCAGTCTCGACCGTGAGGCGCTCATCCAAATCCTCATCGAACCCAAGAACAGCCTGGTCAAACAGTACGAAAAGGTATTTGGCTTCGAAGACATTGAGCTCAAATTCACCGACGAAGGCCTTGACGCGATCGCCGACCAGGCGTTGCTGCGAGGCACTGGCGCCCGTGGTTTGCGAGCGATCATGGAAGAAGTACTGCTCGACACGATGTACGAGT
>JAHRVJ010000226.1 GCA_019090765.1 Ilumatobacteraceae bacterium | reverse complement strand
TTGCCGAAGAACAGATGTCGGAACAGCACACTGATCCAACGCACCTCACATGAACCAACTCCACCAATTGGGCTCCTACCGCTGGCCAATGTCGCGCCGGACGGTGATCTCCCTTGCCGTTGTCGCGTGCCTGGCCGTCATTGGATTGATCCAGTTCGGTCCTGACGTAGTGCGTGCCGACGAGGGCGGCATTTCCGAAATGACCGAGCCGGGGGTCGCCCTTCAGCCGGCCGAGCGGTTCTCCCTGATTGAGCAACCTCCCCCACCTCCGCCTGATGGGAAGCTGATCTTTCCGCTTGACCCTGCATCGAATTGCTACATCCTCGACAACTTCGGCGACGCCCGAGGCAGCTCCAGGCTGCATGAGGGCCTCGACATCATGGGCTCCGATGGGAACTCCGTCTACGCGGTTGCTGATGGGGTGTTAACCAAGCGTTACACGAACACCGGAACTGCTGGATGGGGCTGGACGCTGTATGACGAAGCCGCCGACGTCACTTACAAGTACTTCCACTTGGCCGAGGACCCCAATGGGCTGGTCGAGGGCGACACAGTCGAGATGGGTGACGTGATTGGCTATGTCGGCGACAGTGGCACCAATGCGAACAACTTTCACCTGCACTTCGAAGTGCGCCCCGGAGAAGGATGGACCAGCGTGGCAGTAGATCCACTGCCGCTACTGGTTGTCGATACCGAATTTTGCAGTATCTCGCCGCAGTATCGAGCTTAAGGCTTCAGCGCAGCTCGTTGGCGTGCATGATGATCTCACGCGCGAACGGGTCAAGCTGACGGCCAGCAATGCGTTCGGTCACCTGGATTGCTTGGGTTGGGTCTTCTACGAGACCCGCCCAGCGGATGTAGCCACCCATTACTCCGACAATCCGGTCGCCAACCTCGTCACCGTGGACGAGCAGCTTGGTGCCGTGACCGAGTAGGTCATGGATCTCGGTGTACAGCGCCGTGAGGTAGGCGTCGTTGTACTCCACGTTGAATGGGCGATGCCGGTATGGAAGCTGGAGTTCGTCGTAGTTATGCAAGTTGTGCGGCGCAGAGATGATCGACAGCACACAACCAAAGCCGTTTTCTCGGAGCCAGATGATCTCTTCTTGGCGGCGAACGCGGCGGTGGCTACTGCCTGTGCCACCGGGGCGTTCGCAAATGGCCAGCTTGTCCTTCAAGATCCATGTGAAGTTGCGCGGTGTGATTCCGAGCGCCCACTTTCCACGTAAACGGGGTGGCATTAGAGATGCCCTTCGCGCTTGGGAGTTATCTGCATAACGGATCGCCAGGATAGCGGACCGGGGAGCTATCCGCCGAAGAGATGGAGCTCGCCGCGTCGACGTTCAACTCTGCGGCCACCGCTCAATTCGCAGGCAGCGATCCTCCCCGCGGCCACATCGAGAACCCTCGCAATAGCAGCCGAATCAGGTGGGTACCCATCCTGAGTTAGCCAACGGCGAACCGCCCGCGCGGCGACTGGACGCGGCGCGTTGGACAGTTCGGAGGCGTTCTTAGGGGAGAGCTGGGTTGCGAGCGCATCGAGGAAATCATCGTCATCTCGAAGGATCCCCGCTGTCCGGGTCAACAATGGGGTGACCTCGCGTTCGGCAATCGCATTGAGGAGTGGTATCAGCTCGTGGCGAACCCGATTGCGTCGGAATCGCGGGTCGCTATTAGTGGGGTCGGTGGAGTACTCCAAACCTTCGCGCGCGCACAGCTCACGGGTTTCTGCGGCCCGCAGCGCCAGGATCGGATGTTGCGGGCCTGGCCTGATGGCCGCCAGGCCCTTAGCTCCTGAACCGCGCAGCAGCGCGAGCAGCAAGGTTTCGGCTTGGTCATCGGCGGTGTGACCGGTGAGCACGTCGTTAGGCAGGACCGTGCGGCGCGCGGCTCGGGCTCGGGCTTCCAGATTCGGTCCGTCTTCCAGATCGACATGCACGATGCGATAGGGGATGTCGAGCCGCTCGGCCGTGCGGCGCGCACATTCGGCGTCATCGTCGGCCGAGGAGCGCAAGCCGTGATGAATGTGAACAGCGTTCACCACGCAGCGGGTGGCAACAGCGAGAAAGACGAGCGCCGTCGAATCGGCGCCACCAGAAAGCGCACATGTAACAGTGGTGCCGGGCTCCGGAAATGTGCAGCGGTCGAGAAGCTCGACCGTTTCAGGCACCGCTGGTCAGCCCCTAGGCGCTATAGATCTGAGTGCTGGGGGCGGTTCTTGCCGCGGGGGTGTTTCTGCGCGGTCACCGTCGCCAAGTAGGTGACGGCGATGACGACGACGAGAAGGACAATACCGAGGGTCAGCAAGACACCGATCCACCAGTGCCAGACATTGGCTGCGAGCATGAAGGAGAGGCTAACCGCCGCGCTGGCCGTGAGACACAATCTCAGCCAATGATGCCGTCGCCGTCGAAGTCAACGCCGAAGCACCGTTCGATCTTTGAGAGCAAATCGGGAGGCATTTCATCGTTGTTGCACTTCGCGGTGACGACCGCCTTGAGTTCGGCGTGGAAGTCGAACGCGCCTAGGCAATCCATGCAGCCGTCGAGATGATGGCGGACTGCATTGCGCTGGTGAGCTGACAACTCGTCGTCGAGAAAGCGTTCTAGCTCTTTGAGGGTTTCGCTGCAGTCTGGGATTCTGGCTTCAGTCATCGTTGCTACTCCTGCCC
>JAHRVJ010000225.1 GCA_019090765.1 Ilumatobacteraceae bacterium | reverse complement strand
GCGCTTCCTTGCTGTCTCTCGATCCGCTGCTCGAAGGCCGTCTGCTGTGGACGCCGCTGATCATCGTCCTGATCAAGGTCGTGGTGATCTTCGTTGTTGGTCTCGTCGGAACAATGTTCATGGTGTGGTACGAGCGCAAGGTCGTATCTGGCATGCAGAACCGGATCGGGCCCAACAAGGCTGGTCCGTTCGGCATGTTGCAAACTTTGGCCGACGGCATCAAGTCGTTCTTCAAGGAAGACCTGCTGCCTAATCGGGCCGACCGCATCGTGTTCCGCCTCGCACCATTCCTCTCTTTCGTGCCCGCATTTCTCATCTGGTCAGTGATCCCCCTTGGCGGCGACTTCACATCGAACTCCGACGGCACTGTCAACGACGGCACTGTTACTTGGTTTGGTGAGGTCACACGAGTTCAACTGGCCGATCCGCCGGTTGGCATTCTGCTGGTCTTGGCGCTGTCTTCGATGGCCGTTTACGGCATCATGTTGGCTGGCTGGTCGAGTGGGTCGAAGTACCCGCTACTAGGCGCCGTCCGCGCATCGGCGCAGATGGTTTCCTACGAGGCCGCGCTTGGCTTGAGCTTGGCCGCCGTGCTGCTCTCTTCGGGAACGCTGTCAACAGCGGGGATTGTTGCCACGCAAGACAGCTTCGTTGACTGGAACTTGATCTCAACCGGCGTCGTGCCGTTCGTAATCTTCTTGATTGCCACCACGGCAGAACTTAACCGCCCACCATTCGACCTTGTCGAAGCCGAACAGGAGCTGGTCAGCGGATTCAATACCGAGTACTCCGGTATTCGCTTCGCATTGTTCTTCCTCTCTGAGTTCATGAGTGTCATCACGATGTCTGGGGTGATGGTCACACTGTTCCTCGGCGGACCGCAGCCACTCTCCATCGGTGGCGTCGACATCTTCTCCTTCCTTGGCCCATTCGGCGGAACGGCTTGGTTCCTGCTCAAGTTGCTGGCGTTCCTCTACATGTTCGTATGGTTCCGGGCGACGCTTCCACGGCTGCGTTATGACCAATTGATGGACCTCGGCTGGAAGGTGCTGATCCCGATTTCGCTGGGCTGGTTCCTGCTCCTAGCGGCACTCCGCGAGTTCTCCCCCGACGGTGATGCAGCCGACAGCACTCGCGTGGTCCTGATCAGTTTGGCGGTGGCAGCAGTCGCCGTCACCATGTTTGCTGCTGCGCTGAGCGTCAGCGCGAAGAACCGCCTGGCGGCCGATTCCACCAGGGCCGATACCACCACACACGACACCAGCGGAGTGACAAACTGATGGGGTACCTAGAAGGATTTGCGATCACCATCCGTCAGCATCGGCTGTTCGGTGGCAAGCAAGTGACCACCGAGTATTCCGGTGGTCGCCGAGCGCGGAAGAAGGGCACCGATGCCCGCGAAGCGCCCGGTGACGAGAAGCTGCCCCGGCCCGCTCGGCTGCACGGCCGTCACGTGCTCAACCGTTACGAAGACGGGATGGAGAAGTGCATCGGGTGCGAGCTGTGCGCGGGTGTCTGCCCGGCTAACTGCATCTACGTTCGTGGTGCCGACAATGATCCTGAGAGTCCTACGTCACCGGGCGAGCGCTTCGGGTTCGTGTACGAGATCAACTACCTGCGTTGCATCCACTGCGACATGTGTGTCGAGGCGTGCCCGACCGAGGCGATTACCGAGTCCAAGTTGTTCGAGTTTTCTTTCACCAACCGTGACGACGCGATCTATACCAAAGCCGAGCTTGTCGTCGACGACGATGGCGCACCGAAGAAAATGCCATGGGAAGACTGGCGCCTGGGTGACGACGTTGACACGAGCGGATGGATGCGCGCTACGTCACCATCAGGCGATGCCACATTTGAGGGTGCAGTCGGATGGAGCGGCGAACTTGGCCACGGAGTTCGCGACCCCGAGCCGCAGCAGGCCGAACGCGACAAAACTGTCAGGGTGGTCGAGCGGTGACTGACGCGACCTTCCTCGAATACGTCGTCTTCTTCGCGGCGGCACTAATGATTCTCGGCGGCGCTGCCGGAGTGATTCTGTTCAAGAATCCGGTCCACGCCGCGCTTGGCCTCGTACTGACTCTGTTCGGTGTCGCTGTGCAGTTCGTGGCGCAGGAGGCGCAGTTCCTGGCGGCGGTTCAGGTAATTGTCTACGCCGGAGCGATTGTTGTCCTGTTCTTGTTCGTCATCATGCTCTTGGGTGTTGATGAATCGATGGACCTCGCGATCGAACCGATTCCAATACAACGTCCGCTCGCGGCCGTGATGGGCGTTGGCTTGGTCGGTCTGCTTGGCGCTGCGATTGTTAGGGCGCGAGATGCGCTCGACATCAATCCGGGCACTGGAATTGACGTTGCCGGCGAAGGCGCAGGTCAAGACTCGAACATTCGTCAACTCGCCAGCAACCTCTATGGCGACCATGTCTTTGCGTTCCAGCTCACCTCGGTGTTGCTGATCGTCGCGGTCGTTGGCACAGTCGTACTGACTCGCAAATGGCCGAAAGATGCTGCGGACACAGATTCAGAAAGCGGCAGCTCGTGATCGCCGCAATCGAACCCACCTGGTACTTGTTGTTGGCATCAGTGCTGTTTGCGATGGGCGCGGTGGGGCTGCTCGTGCGCCGCAACCCACTGATCATGTTTATGTGCATCGAGCTGATGCTCAACGCTGCCAACCTGACCTTTGTCGCGATGGCTACTCAGTTGGGCGACATCAACGGACAAACTGCTGTCTTCTTTGTGCTAGTGGTGGCGGCCGCCGAGGTTGTTGTCGGGCTGGGCATCATCGTGTCGATCTTGCGTCGTAGTCCTGGCGCGACCGCTGACGACCTAGCGGAACTGAAGGGCTGACGGATATGGCAGAACTCGTTTGGCTGATTCCCGCGTTTCCGTTGGTCGGCTTCCTGACCATCCTGTTATTCGGCCGGCGAATGGGCGACCCGCTCTCGGGATGGTTCGCCACAGCGATGGTCTTCGCATCATTCATTGCCTCCGTCGGCGTGTACAGCGACCTCCTAGGCATGGACGAAGCCGAGCGCAGCCACGTCGAGAGCTTGTTCTCGTGGGTGCCGGTAGGCAATCTCCAGATTGACCTAGCGTTCCTCGTCGACCCGTTGTCGATCACCATGTGTCTGTTCGTCACTGGTATCGGCGGGCTGATCCATATGTACTCCATCGGGTACATGCATGGCGACGCCAAGTTCTCCAAGTTCTTCTTGTACCTGAACTTGTTCATCTTCTCGATGACGCTGCTGGTATTGGGCGAAAACCTGCTGGTTACCTTCCTTGGTTGGGAAGGTGTCGGCACCTGCTCGTACTTCCTCATAGCGTTCTGGCAGACCCGCGAATCAGCGGCCACAGCTGGCAAGAAAGCTTTCATCACCAACCGTGTTGGTGACTGGGGCGTCATGCTGGCGATGTTCCTCGCCTTCTCGGCGGTCGGATCGATCAGCTACTCGGTGTTGAACAACAACGCCGAAGCCGGGCTGCTGTCGGAGACCACAGCTACCGGAATCGCGGTGCTGCTGTTTGTCGGCGCCGTGGGCAAGTCAGCCCAGCTGCCGTTGTACGTCTGGCTGCCCGACGCAATGGAAGGCCCGACACCGGTTTCGGCACTAATTCACGCGGCCACCATGGTCACCGCTGGCGTGTTCCTGATGATCCGGATCAATCCGGTCCTGGCCGTGTCGGCCGACTGGGTCGGGCCGATGATCGCATGGGTCGGTGTGGTCACCGCCCTGTTCGCGGCCACGATCGCCCTCGCCCAGAGCGACATCAAAAAGGTGCTTGCCTACTCAACGATTTCTCAACTCGGGTACATGTTCTTGGCCGTTGGAACCGGGGCTTACGTGGCTGCGCTGTTCCATATGATCACGCATGCGTTCTTCAAGGCGCTGCTGTTCCTCGGGTCAGGCTCAGTGATCCATGGCATGAACGACGAACAAGACATGAACAAGATGGGCAAGCTGTTCAAGTTCATGCCGATCACGGCGTCGACCTTCATCGTTGGCTGGCTGGCAATTGCTGGTGTCCCGCCATTCGCCGGGTTCTGGTCGAAAGACGAAATCTTGCTGTTCGCGCTCGCTGACAACACCGCGCTGTATGTCCTCGGACTCATCACTGCGCTGTTGACCGCGCTGTACATGACGCGCATGGTCATCATGACCTTCTTCGGCGAGGCCAAGTGGACCAGCTTCGCGAACGACGATGAAGCTCCTGAAGTTGCCGAGGGCGAGGAGCCCATTGAAACGCACGGGGCTCACGGCGAGTTCAAGCCTCACGAGTCGCCGGTGATCATGCTGATTCCACTGGTTGTGCTATCTGTGCTGGCTATCGCTGGCGGCGTGATTCAACTGCCATCGCTGTGGGGTGTACCAGACGATGTGGAGCACACTCTTGAGTCTTGGCTCCATGCCCAGGTGATCTTCGGCGAGGCCGATATCACTGGAACTTGGGCCGACGAGCATCTAGGCCTGCTCGTGTTGTTCGCAGTTGCCAGCGCGGTTGTTGGAATCTTGCTGGGCTGGTTGATTTATCAGCGCAAGCGGATCAAGCCGTGGGAGCCGTCGCTGTTTGCCAACGGCTGGTTCTACGACCGCGCGGTCACCCGCTTCATGGGCGGGCCGGGTCGTAAGTCTTTCGAAGGTGTCGCCGAATTCGACTCGAAGGTGGTCGATGGTGCAGTTAACGGTGTCGCGGTTGCGGTAACTGAAACTGCGACGCAGGCGCGCAAAGGACAAACCGGCTACGTCCGCCAGTACGCGGGCTTGATCGGAATCGCCACGGTGCTACTGCTCGGCTGGTTCGTCGTAATTAGAGGGATTCTGTGATGTTGGCGTCTGAAGCGGGCACCCTCGCGTTCCCGATCCTCACTGCGATTGTGCTTGTGCCAATTGTTGGCGCGCTGATTGTCGCGCTGATGCCGAAGTCGCGCCCCGAGCTACCGAAAATGGTGGCTCTACTTTCGTCAGCCGCGACGGGCGCAATGACGATCTGGTTGATGTCGTCTTTCGAAACGGGCGACTCCGGGTTTCAGTTCGTTTCCAAACACGAATGGATCGAGCCTTGGGGTATCTCGTGGCATCTCGGCGTCGACGGCATCTCCCTGTTCCTTGTCGTTCTTACCGGCGTGCTCTTCCCGTTGGTCATTGCGGGCATCGACCCGCATCATGACGAACGGCCATACCTCGCTTGGCTGCTCATGCTGCAAGCCGGGGTAATGGGCAGCTTCCTCAGCCTTGACCTGTTCGTGTTCTTCATCTTCTTCGAGATCGTTCTGGTTCCGATGTACTTCCTCATTGGTGGCTGGGGCTATGAGAACCGGGTTTACGCCGCGACCAAGTTCTTCTTGTACACAATGCTCGGATCGGCTTTCATGCTGGTCGGCATCGTTGCCACGGTGGCAATCGCTGCCGACGATCTCGGCAAGACCACCTTTGATCTCGTAGAGATCGCCGAAGGAGCGAGCTTCGCGGCATCAACAGGACGCTGGCTGTTCTTCGCGTTCGCCATTGCGTTCGCGGTCAAAGTGCCGATCTTCCCACTGCATACTTGGCTTCCCGATGCTCACACCCAGGCCCCCACGGCGGGCTCGGTCGTGCTCGCTGGCGTAATGCTGAAACTCGGCACATACGGATTCCTGCGGTTCGGGCTCTACCTCTTTCCCGAGGCTTCGTTCTGGAGTCGCCCGCTGTGGCTCACGCTCGCAGTGATCGGCATCATTTACGGCGCCATCGCGGCCACGATGCAAATGGACCTCAAACGATTGGTCGCATATTCATCGGTGGCCCACATGGGCTTCATCGTGCTCGGCATCTTCGCCTTCACGACGCAGTCGATGTCGGGCAGCACGATCCAAATGATCAACCACGGCGTGTCCACGGGCGCGTTGTTCTTGTTAGTCGGCATGATTTACGAACGCCGCAAGACCCGCAAAATTTCAGAACTCAACGGGATTCAGAAGGTTGCGCCAATCTTCGCCGCGGGCTTCATGATTGTGATGCTCTCGTCGATCGGGGTCCCCGGCCTCAACGGGTTCGTCGGCGAGTTCCTGATTCTCACCGGCTCGTTCCTCACCGCTCGCTGGTGGACCGTTGTTGCGGCTGCCGGTGTGATCTTGGCGGCGCTGTACCTGCTCTGGGCATACCAGCGGGTGTTCCACGGCGAACCCGACGAGGAGAACAAGAAGTTCCGTGAGCTATCGCTGAAGGAAGGCATGGTCTTGCTGCCCTTCATTGGCGTCATCGTCTTTATGGGTGTGTATCCCAAGCCGGTGCTCGATCGGATCGAGCCGACGATTGACGTCCTGATCACCCATGTTGAGGCGCACACCGACTACGTCGAACCTGAGCCGACGATTCAAATCGGGGTAGTTATCGATCATGGTGAAGAAGGCGACCACGGCGAAGAAGGCGAAGACAACGACACCGAACATGAGGGTGACGAAGACGACGGCGACGATGGCCACGAGGGTGAGGGCGACTGATGTTGGCCCAAGTTGACACCTTCGTCGGCCCCGAAGTCGGCTGGTTTGCACTGTCGCCGATGCTCACCCTGCTGGGTGGGGCACTTTCCCTAATGCTCATTGGGGCACTCACCCCGCAGTGGCCCAAGGGCATGTATGCCACGTATTCGGCCGTCGTCGCGGCCGCCGCGGGCGGGCTGGCGATGTTCCAGTGGGATGACATCACCGATAGCGAACCGACAACTCTGGTTGGCGGGGCGATTGCGTTCGACACGTTGTCGATGTTCCTGACGATCACAATTTGTGCTGCGCTCTTACTGGTCTCGCTACTCACCAGTGACTTTATTTCTGGCACCCCCAACGACGGTCCGGAGATCTACTCCCTCTATATGGCCGCGGCAATCGGCGCGATCGTGATGGCGTCGGCGAACGACCTGATCGTACTGTTCCTCGGCCTTGAGACGCTCTCTTTGGCGCTGTACGTCCTCGCGGCCAGCAATCGCCGCAGCGGCGAGAGCGCCGAGGCAGGCATCAAGTACTTCGTGCTCGGTGGGTTCGCTTCGGCTTTCTTCCTCTATGGCATCGCCTTGATCTACGGCGCCACCGGCACCACCAACATTTCCGAGATGGTCGCGGTGCTGCACTCGTCGGTTGACGTCTTCCACGCCGATTCCCTTGCCCTCGCGGGCATCGCCCTGCTGCTAGTCGGCCTCGGTTTCAAGGTGGCAGCAGCACCGTTCCATGTGTGGGCGCCCGATGTTTATCAGGGATCGCCAACACCGGTCACCGCGTTCATGGCGTCGGTCGGCAAGGCTGCGGCCTTCGCCGCGATGCTGCGGGTATTGGTCATTGCATTGCCGTTCTACCGTGACGATTGGCGTCCGATTATTTGGGTGCTCGCTTTGCTCTCACTACTAGTTGGTTCGTTCCTCGCAATTGTGCAGAACAACGTCAAGCGGATGCTGGCGTATTCGTCAATCAGCCATGCCGGGTTCATTCTGGTCGGTGTCGAGGCGGCAGCTCATCGCGCTGGCGAAGCGAACCCCGGCTCAGGACTGCCCGCCGTAGTGATGTATCTATTGTTGTATTCCGTACTTGTGATCGGCTCGTTCGCCGTTGTCGCCATCGTGCAGCGCGACTCGGGTGGTGACGCGAGCCTCGATGCCTTCAAGGGTTTGGCCACCCGTCGCCCGATGCTCGCGATTGGGATGACGGTGTTCTTGTTGGCTCAAGCCGGCGTGCCGTTTACCAGCGGATTCATCGCCAAGTTCGGGGTAATCCAGGCGGCAGCCGACGAGCACAGCTATGCCATCGCGATTATCGCCATGGTCGTGGCAGTGGTGGCCGCATTCGTTTACCTGAAGATCATGGTCAGCATGTGGTTCGCCGACCCAGCCGACGATGCTCCAAGAATCGTCGTGCCATTCTTCGCTGGCCTCACGGTTTTCGCGGCAGCGATCTTCACGCTGTTGGTCGGGGTCTTCCCCGGCTGGCTCATCGACGCCGCCGACACCGTCACTGCTTACGCCCGCTAACACCCGTGCGGGTCATTTCGTGGCAGGCTGAGGCCAGGTGAAGTGGCCAACCTGGACTCAAGCTGCGATCGCAGCGACGATCTCGGCTCTTGTCGTGCTCGTGCTTCGGCGTTCACGGCCCACTCTGCTCGGCGACGTCATGCTTCCCGCAGCGCGCGAGTTTGCGTTTGTGGCGTCGCTCTATTCGATCTGGCGGATGGCGAAGAAGCTGCCGCTGACTCAGAGTGAAGGCGCTGTTGAGCGGGCTCGCTCAATCGTGCGCGTCCAAGACTTCCTGCATCTGCCAACCGAACTGTCGATGCAAGAGTTCGCATTGACCCATGAACAGATCGGCCGATTCTCCGCCGCCTATTACGCGGTTGTTCACGTCCCGGCGTTGATCATCTTTCTGATATGGCTATTCGCCCGGCACCGCGACGTCTACCCGCATTGGCGCAACGCGCTTGCGATCCTCACGGCCTTCTCCCTATTCATCCGGTTCGTCAAGGTCGCGCCGCCGCGCTTCCTCACGGACCTCGGCTACGTCGACCTGTCTGCCGAGTACGGCATGTCGGTTTACGGACCTGTCGGTACGGGAGTGTCTGGCCAGTTCGCGGCAATGCCCTCACTCCATGTTGCTTGGGCCGCGGTGGTCACGTTTGGGGTTCTCGCGGCGAGCACTAGCAGGTGGCGCTATTGGATTTGGGTGCACCTCGTGCTCACTTTGTTCGTAGTGGCCGCGACTGGTCATCACTGGTGGCTCGACGGAATAGTCGCGATTGCCCTCCTCGGAATCTCGCTGCAGATCGACACCGTCGGTCGACGCTTGGTGGCGACGTACCGTCGCAGGTCGGCGTTGGCCTATTCCGAAGAGGACGCCGTGGGCACACCACTAGAAGGTGCGCGGTGAATAGCGCTCGTCGAGGCGTGGTGATCGGCGGGCTGCTTTTCGGCTGCGGCCTAGTGACCATGGCGGTCGCGGCCCCCGAGCAGATTGATGAACCAGCGGTCGCTCGCGAACCCGCCGTGCGCCTCAACGCGATCAATGGTCCGAGCATCGCGGGGTGCCCTGTGCTGCCGGCGAACAACGCGTGGAATACCGAGATCGCGTCCGCTCCATTGCATTCCCGCAGCAGCCAGATCATTGCGAAGATCCAATCCATCGGGGGCGACTTCCTGCATGCCGACTTCGGTGAGAACCCAAACTATGGCATTCCGTATGTGGTGGTTCCGGCCGGAACGTCGCGGGTGTCGATCACCTACACCGCCTACGGTAATGAGAGCGACGCCGGACCCTTCCCGATTCCCCTGAACGCCCCGGTCGAAGGTGGCCCCGATGTGACCAGTGGCGACCGGCACGTGATTGCTATCGAACAAGGGAGTTGCGAACTTTTCGAGTTGTTCGTCGGTCGCCAGGTAGGAGCTGGCTGGCAGGCCAACTCGGGGGCTCGGTTCGACCTCCACTCGAATGCCCTGCGGCCGCTCGGCTGGACAAGTGCCGATGCGGCTGGCCTCCCGATCTTCCCGGGGCTGGTCCGCTACGAGGAGGTCGCGGCTGGCGAGATTCGTCACGCCATTCGGATCACGTTCTCCCAAACGCAGCGTGGGTACATATTGCCCGCGACACACTTCGCTTCGAACTCGACCGACCCTGATCTGCCCCCAATGGGTCTTCGTTTGCGACTCAGATCGGACTACGACATCTCACAGCTGACCGGGCAGGCACGGGTCATTGCTGAGGCGATGCAACGGTACGGCGTGATTGTGGCCGACAACGGTTCGAACTGGTATTTCCAGGGGGCACCCAGTGTCGGTTGGGACGACGACGACCTGAATCAGCTCAAATCTGTGTCTAGCAGTGATTTTGAAGTTGTCGACACGGGCCTTGTCCACAGCTGAATGCGATTTCTGCGGCCCCAATTGGAAATAGTTTGATCCGTTACCGGTTTGGGGACTATATTTCCGATGTCAGGTCGCGGACAGACCTGTCAATCAACCCAAGGGAAGTATCTATGGCAGTTAGCAGCGTTAGTTATCTCGGATTCAACGCGACAGACCTCGATGAGTGGCGCACATTCGCCACCGATGTCCTCGGCCTGCAAGAAACAACCAAGTTGCCCGATGCGGGCGATGACACGCTGTTCCTACGGATGGATGATCGGTCTTACCGGTTCTCGATCCACAAGGAGGACGAGCCCGGCCTGCGCCATTTTGGACTCGAGTGTCTTAACGCTGTGGAACTAGCGGCAACTGTGGCCGACCTTGAAGCTGCGGGTGTCGCCGTAACGACCCTCGACGACAAAGCTGCAGCTGCTCGTGGAGTACGCGGGCTCGTCACCTGCAAAGATCCCGCCGGCAACGTCGTGGAGATCTCTCACACGGCCGTATTCGATCACGATCCTTTCGCCTCGCCGCAGGGTGTCTCTGGATTTGTCACCGGTGAGATGGGGTTGGGTCACCTAGTCCTGCTCGCTGCACCGTATAAGGAGACGCTGGAGTTCTATACGGATCTGCTCGGGTTCAAGAAGAGCGACATGATGGTCGTCGGTGGCGATGTCCAGATCGACTTCCTCCACTGCAACCCTCGCCACCACAGCCTGGCCATGGGCGACGCTCACGGAATCAACGGCGTTGCTCACTTCATGATCGAAGTCGAGACCGTTGACGACGTTGGCTACGCCCTCGATCGCTTCCGCGACAACAATGTTCCGCTGTCGATGGGCCTTGGCCGCCACGGCAACGACTTCATGTTGTCCTTCTACGGCAAGACACCATCGGGCTTCGACGTTGAGTTCGGCACGGGTGGTCGCTACGTCGACGATGCAAACTGGCGGACCACCGAAAT